>NZ_JAYGHV010000403.1:0-18777 GCF_034932145.1 Spirulina sp. 06S082
TCCTTTTCCCTTGACTTCGATCGCGCCTCGTGCTTCAAAATCAAACTTATCTTTTAACTGTTCGTAAACCCTTTGGGAAACCTGAATTTTACCCGGAATGCCGAGAGATTCCATGCGACTTGCGGTATTGACTGCATCCCCCCAAATATCATAAACAAATTTTTTCTCCCCAATGACTCCGGCGATCGCATCCCCAGAATTCAAACCAATGCGTAAATCAAACTGATAAGCATTTTTAGCATTCAATTTTGCCATTGCTTCTAGCATAGCCACAGCTAAATTAGCCGCATTTTCTGCCGGATTTTCTAGGGGTTTGGGTAAACCTGCAACTGCCATATAAGCATCCCCTACAGTTTTGATTTTCTCCATCTGGTAAAGATCGCTCAAGCGATCGAAGCAGGAAAAAACATCATTGAGAAGCGTGACAACTTCCTGCGGAGAAACTTGGCTAGAAAAGCGCGTAAAATCAACCAAATCGGCAAAAAGAATCGTCACATTTTCATATTTTTCGGCAATTAGTTCGGGTTTATTTTTTAGTTGTTCCGCGATCGCCCGAGGGAGAATATTTAATAATAATCTTTCCGATTTTGCCTGTTCCTCTAGCAAAGCTATTTCTGCTTTTTCTCGCTGTCTAATTTCTGCCGTTAAATTAAAATTGTTGCGACGGAGTTCCATTTGTCCGATCGCCTGACGACTGAGGGATTGCAGGGCGTTTAATTGTTCTGGGGTCAATTCTCGAGGTTTGTTATCGATCGCGCAGAGAGTCCCCAAAGGCAACCCTTCCGGAGTCACCAAAGGCGCACCGGCATAAAAGCGAATATCGGGATATTGCTGCACCAAAGGATTGCGCTCAAAACGCTTGTCTTCGAGGGCATTGGGTACAACCATCACTTTTTCCGGTTCGAGGATGGCATGGGCGCAAAATGCCGCATCTCTGGGAGTTTCCTCTGCATCCAGTCCCACCTTAGATTTAAACCATTGGCGATCGCGATCGATCAAACTAATCAAAGCAATGGGAGTGCCGCAAATTTGGGCAGCAATGGCAGTTAAATCATCAAAATCTTGTTCCGGTAGCGTATCGAGAATCTGGTATTCTTGTAGAGCTTTGAGGCGATCGGTTTCATTCTCTGGAAGCGGCGCAGGAACCGTGACAGGAGGTAATATCGGGGCAGATTTGACAGATTGTTTCAACCCCAAACGCTTTAAAAAATTGGCGATCGCTTTCACAAAATTATTTAAAAACAAAATTTTCCTAAATTAAAAATCGGGAAATTACAATCTTATCGAGGCACTGGAACTTGTTTGAGTAAAGAGGCAATTATCGCCTCTATTTTTACCCCATCTAATTGAGCTTCCGGTTTAAGGATAAAACGATGGCGCAACAAAGGGGGCGCGATCGCCTTAATATCATCCGGGGTAACAAAGTCCCGTCCGGATAACCATGCTTGTGCTTTACTGGTCTGCAACCATGCTACAGTTGCCCGTGGAGAGGCACCCAAAGCCAAATCGGGAAGTTGGCGGGATTTCTGTATCAATGCTAACAAATAATCTAAAACCCGCTCCTCAATTTTCACCTGCTGCATTTCCCTACGGGCTGCGATAATTTCCTCGACTCGCGCGATCGCGTCAACCTTAAGCAAATCGAGACGATGGGCGCGAAATCCCTTCTGCACATTGAGAAGCATTTGTTTTTCCGCTTGGGGATCGGGGTAGTCAATATGCAGTTTAAATAAGAAACGATCCAACTGCGCCTCGGGGAGAGGATACGTCCCTTCAAATTCCAACGGGTTTTGCGTCGCAATGACCCAAAATAACTCGGGGAGAGGCAAAGTTTCCCCATCTAGGGTAACTTGTTGTTCTGCCATTGCTTCGAGCAGTGCTGCTTGAGTTTTGGGGGGAGTGCGGTTAATTTCGTCAGCGAGGAGAATTTCTGTAAAAATAGGACCTTTTTTCAAGGTAAAATTGCGACTATTAAGATCGAAAATATTGGTTCCTAAAATATCTGAGGGCAGAATATCGGGGGTCAATTGTACCCGACGAAAATCAGCACCGATTAACTTAGCCAACAATTTAACCATCAGGGTTTTCCCTGTCCCCGGTACTCCTTCGATAATAACGTGACCTCCACTTAATAAAGCAACGAGCAATTGCTGTACGACGGTTTCCTGACCGACAATGAGTTGGGAGAGGGCTTGACTCAGATGGGTAAAAATTGATTTGTCTGGGTTCATAAGAGGCGATCGCATTCAGGGCAGCAGTTTAACTAACCCGTATTTTAGCTAGAATGAGGACTTCTGTAGAGGAGAGACAGAATTGAAACAATGGATAAGAAAACTGCATTACTCGGGGCGCTTGCTGGCAAAAATCGCGGGCTTCTTGCAAACGAACTTGATAAAATTGCCATTTTGGATGCGATCGCGAAATTAGAAGACGAAAATCCGACCCCAAAACCCGTGAAAGCGACGCATTTACTGGAGGGAGACTGGCGCTTACTCTATACCACCAGTCGCGAATTGTTGGGATTGGATCGCTTTCCTCTCTTGCAATTAGGACAAATTTATCAATGCCTGCGTCCAGAAACAGAAAAAGTTTACAATCTTGCAGAAGTTGTTGGCGTACCCTTTTTGGAGGGTTTAGTCTGCGTAACGGCGACTTTTTCTCCAGCTTCTGAACGTCGTGTTAATGTGAAATTTGAACGCTCAATTTTTGGCTTACAACGCTTTCTCAGCTATCAGTCTCCCCAGGAAATCATTAAAAAAATTGAATCGGGTCAAAAGTTCCCTCCTCTTGATTTTAGTATTGCCAGCCGCGATCGCCAAGGTTGGATTGATATTACTTATCTTGATGATAATTTACGCATTAATCGCGGTAATGAAGGAAGTGTTTTTATTTTAACAAAAGACAAGGGATTAGGGATTAGGGATTAATTGCTTGACTAATTGAGAAGCTGTTTCTAGAAGATTAGGATTAATGTTAGAATGTAAGCGATCGCGTTCTTGAATTCCCTTCACGATACCCGCAAGATCGGCGTTTCCTTTTCTGGCTCCCAAGCCATTAACCGCACATTCAATCTGTCTCGCACCTGCGTCTACAGCAGCTAAG
Organism: Spirulina sp. 06S082; assembly: GCF_034932145.1. Taxonomy (NCBI): domain Bacteria; kingdom Bacillati; phylum Cyanobacteriota; class Cyanophyceae; order Spirulinales; family Spirulinaceae; genus Spirulina; species Spirulina sp. 06S082. The sequence goes on from NZ_JAYGHV010000403.1 coordinate 3,103, forward strand.
GAATTCTCAACAGCAAAACCGAGATCGTCGTGACAATGGACGGAAATAATACAGCGATCGCAATGGGGAACGCGATCGCGAATATTATAAATCAGTTGAGAAAAGGTGTCTGGTGTCGCAACTCCCAAACTATCAGCAATATTAATTGTCGTTGCACCACTGGCGATCGCAGTTTCTATCCCTTGACAGAGAAAATCAAAAGAACTTCGGGTTGCATCAAAAGCCGTCCATTCAATATCTTGACAATAATTTCGCGTTAAATTAATACTGGATTTAATTGTTTCTAAAGTTTGTTCTTGACGAAGGCGATCGGAGAGATTAACATTAGCATAAAGGTGAATACGCCCTTTTTTAGCATTTTTGATAGATTCAACCGCTTGTAATACTTCTGTTTCTTTTGCTCCTGCTAAAGCGCAAATTTTCGCTTCTTCAAGTTGTTGAGAAATTGTAACAAGTTCTGCAAAGTCTTTGGAAAACCGACTGGGATAACCAATTTCAATGATATCAACCCCCATCCTTTCAAGTAATTGTGCGATTTCTAGTTTCTTACGTTTGTCAAAGCAAACACCAGCCATCAATTCTCCATCTCGGAGAGTAGTATCGAAAACAAGTATTTTTTCGCTGGACATGATTTTCTTGAATTAAATAAAGATAGACTGCGATCGCGATCGCCTTGTTAATTTTACGCTGACGGGCAAAGCTCAATTTTCGGAAAACCCCGATCCTCCTCATGACTCGTTGCGACGACCCGCGATCTGAGCAATTGACCAAGCGATCCTACACACTTCTTAACAAAGGCACTCAGGAAACCCGAAACGTTCTAATCTAAAAGCTGACCGAAATTTTAACAAAAGCGTTTAATCAAGAGACTATACGCGATCGGTATCGAGGGAGACTCCCCGGTTTGGGGGCGGTTGCACCGAAATGGTAAAACCGTATCGATCCCGAAACCAAGCAGATGTCTCAATACCGAAAGCGATTAAACCGTCAACCCTTGAATAGGAGAAAGCTGAACAAATTATGACTATTACCGCAAGTGGTGGAAGTTCTATTGCACGTCCCCAACTGTATCAAACCTTACCCACATCCGCGATCGGCCAAGCAGAACAGCAAGATCGTTTTCTCGACTCGAGAGAATTGGGCGAACTGAAAGGATTTTTTGATTCTGGGAACAAAAGACTCGCGATCGCCGCGATCGTGACCCGAAATTCTGAACTCATTGTTTCCCGCGCAGCCAACCGCATTTTCACAGGAGGCTCCCCTTTAGCTTTCCTAGAAAAACCCCCAGAAGACGAACGAGAAATGGCGGTCGAAAAATTGACAGCCATTGGTGCAGGGAAGAACCTTCAAGAAGGCATGACCCTAGGTACCGTTACCTATGCAGAGGACAGTGGAAGCAGCAACAACGGTGGATTCTTAGGCGGACTGCGTTCTGCTTTGTTCTCCACCGGCTCAAAAGTAGAAGTTCCCACCGGATTTCGACCCATTAACATCGCCCGCTACGGTCCTCGGAATATGCAGAAATCCCTACGGGATTTATCCTGGATGTTGCGCTATGTGACTTATGCCATTGTCGCAGGCGATCCCAATATTATTACCGTGAACGTGCGGGGACTGCGAGAAATCATTGAAAATGCTTGTTCGAGTGCGGCGACTCTTGTGGCTGTTCAAGAAATGAAAGCAGCAACTCGCAAATATTTTAACGATCCTGAAGCCCTGGACATTCTCGACACCTACTTTGGAGTGGCGATCGCAGAATTTAAAGCTGCACTTCCTTCAGATAAAGTGCGCCAACGCAGTTCTGTAGATCAACAAGGTTTGCAACTTCCCCAGAGTTTCTTTAACGCAGCAGAACGGCGGCAAAAATTTGTCATGAAACCCGGTTTGTCGGCGATGGAGAAAAATGGCATCATCAAAGCCGCCTACCGACAAGTTTTTGAGCGGGATATTACCCGCGCTTACAGCCTATCGATCTCTTACTTGGAATCTCAAGTCAAAAACGGCGATATTTCCATGAAAGAGTTCGTGCGTCGTTTAGGGAAATCCCCCCTCTATCGCAAGCAATTCTTTGAACCCTTTATTAACAGCCGCGCCCTGGAATTGGCTTTCCGTCACTTCCTCGGGCGCGGTCCTTCTTCAAGAGAAGAAGTACAAAAATACTTTGATATTGTTTCGAGTGGTGGATTTGCCAAACTGATCGATGCTTTAATCGATTCCCAAGAATACGCCGATTACTTTGGGGAAGAAACGGTTCCCTATCTGCGAGGATTGGGTCAAGAAGCGCAAGAGTGTCGCAACTGGGGAATGCAGCAAGACCTGCTCAACTACAGCGCCCCCTTCCGCAAAGTTCCTCAATTCATCACCACCTTTGCTAAATACGATCGCCCCTTACCGGATCAGCACGTTTACGGTTCCGGAAACGATCCCCTGGAAATTCAATTTGGCGCAATTTTCCCCAAAGAAACCCGCAACCCCAGCAGCAGTCCCGCACCCTTTGGCAAAGATACCAGGCGCTTGCTCATCCATCGCGGACCTGCAACTGATAGCCAAGTCAGCAACCCCAAAGCACGGGGCGAGTTTCCCGGTTCTTTAGGCGCAAAAGTCTTCCGGTTAACCGGACTGCCTGGAGAGAGTAACGGCATCAGCGTTAAATACTCGGAAAGCAGCACTCAAAAGGTACTCAAGGCTTGTTATCGGCAAGTTTTCGGTCGGGATGTCTACGCCAGTCAGCGCCAAACCGTTGCCGAAATTCGCTTGGAAAATGGCGATATTACTGTGCGGGAATTCATCAAGTTTTTGGCGAAATCTGATGCTTTCCTCAAGACTTATTGGACTCCTTTCTATGTCGTCAAAGCCGTAGAATACATTCACCGTCGCCTCCTCGGTCGTCCTACCTACGGTCGTAAGGAGATTAACGCCTACTTCGATATCTGTGCCAAAAAAGGCTTTTACGCCCTGATTGATGCCATTATCGACAGTGTAGAATATACCGAAGCCTTTGGCGAAGATACTGTTCCTTACGAGCGTTATGTCACCCCAGGGGGAATGAGCTTACGGATGCGTCCTGGCTCGATCGCGCCGGATTATTCCACCAAGGTAACAGTAACGGAAACCCCCCGCTTTATCGAACTCGGTCACGTTGGCGATATGCGTGGCGACAAAGATATTCAAGTTCGCGTCAATCAAGGGGTTTCGGTGCAACGCCAGCAAACGAAGATCTTCAAACTGATCGATCGCAACCGCATCGCTGTGGAGAATCTGGCGGCGGCAGCTTATCGGCAAATCTTCGAGCGGGATCTGTCTCCTTATATCGTCCAAACTCAGTTTACAGTTCTCGAGAGCAAGCTGACGAATGGGGAAATTACGGTGAAGGAATTCATCGAAGCGTTAGGCTGTTCCGATCTGTATATTAAGGAATTCTATACTCCTTATCCCAATACTAAGGTTATTGAGTTGGGTACAAAGCATTTCCTCGGACGCGCCCCTCTCAACCAGAAGGAGATCCAATCCTACAATCAAATTCTGGCTACTAAAGGGATTCGCGCTTTCATCGGCGCAATGCTGAACAGTATGGAGTATCTGCAACTCTTTAATGAGGATGTGGTGCCTTATCGTCGCTTCCCCACCCTCCCGGCGGCGAATTTCCCCAATACCGAACGCTTGTACAACAAGTTAACCAAACAAGATTCGGAAATTGTTGTTCCGAGTTTTGAACCGGTTGTTTAATTTTTAATTCTTCGATTGACGATCGACCCTCTCCTACAATGGGAGAGGGTTTTTTATCGCATAATGCAAGAAAACTTCTTCCCCCATCGTTTCGGCACTCAAAAGGCGTAATTTCTGAGGCGATCGCAAAGAAAAACCCGTTCCTTCCACAATGGTCGGTGCATCTTTTCCTCCCACCAAAAAAGGGCAAATCGTTAGCCACAATTCAGTAATTAAGTCCGCAGTCAGTAACGAGGCTACTAATTCTCCTCCCCCTAAAATGGCAACGCGGTGCAAGCCTAATTGATAGAGTTGCTGAAAGGTCGATCGCCAATGATTATCCGTATCAACGCTAATAATGCGATCGAAACAAGGACTATTTTGCCAGAATATTTCTCCTGGAGTCGAGGTGATTAACCAACGCGGAATGGGTTGTCCGAAAAAACGCCATTGAGGATCGAAATTCGCCGATCGCGAACAAACAATATGGATGGGTTGGTCGGGTTTATTTGCTTCTCGTCGTTGTTCGAGGAGTTGGCGATCGCGCAAGGGAAGACTGGTTTGATAAGCCTGTAATGTCCCCCGGCCAAATAGTACCCCATCAACTGAGGCAATTTGCCCCTCCAAATGCTCCCGATCGGCCTTCGACCCAAAACGTGCCGGCGATCGCTGGCGATCGGAAATTTTGCCGTCTGCTGTGGCCGCTAAAATGGCGATCGCATCAGGCATCTTCACAATTTCCTTCACAATTTTTTTGCTCTCCATATTTCTACCCACAGAGAAAATTTCTCAAATCAGTAATTTTGCTCAGTAAAATCCGTAACTTGGCTCAATAGAGGTGCATCTTTACCAACTCTTCACAGGAAATCTAGGGAAATCCATCAATTCTTTAAAAAAATCCCTGATTGTGATACTTATCATTGATAATAATTCCCACTTTGAGTAAAGCCATTTTTCCACGATTGTAATTTGTCCGGCTAAAGAGCGAAATGCAAGGGATAATTGGAAAGGGAGGCAATATCGCTTGATGGATCGCATCTATTTTTCAATTAATCTCCAACGCTCCTCTCATTATCCCGCGATCGCCGAGCAGTTGGGATTGGCTGCACGTAAAATAAATCTATGGCTAAGTCTTTCCGTCGAATTTTACTGTCGCGTTTGTTGATGCTCAGTGTCCCCACTATTTTATTGGGGGTGAGTACCACTTATTTCGTCACCTACAGAAAAGCACGTTCTGGGTTGCTCGAAACCGCTCGTCAAAATCTTACAGAAAGTGCGGTTAGGAGAGGAAAGGAAATTAATGATACAGTTGATGCGCTCAAGGCCAATATGGTCACAGCGAGTAATACGACGGTGTTAAGAAACGGCGATCGGCAACAATATCGGCAATTTTTGACACAATTAAGCAAACAACTCCCAACTCAAATCGAATGCGTGCAACTGATTGATACAGCAACAAAGGAGAACTTAGAAAGTACCTGCACAAGGGAAAATTTAGTGGATTTCTCGACAATATTCCCATCCCAGCAAGCCGAAAATGGTTTGCTTCCCCTCCATCAAGTTGACGTTCAAATCTTATTACCCAGTATCTCAGATACAAAAAATCCTAACACAACCAACAATTGTCAAGAGCGAGAAATCAATATTAATGATAACCCATTAAGACTCACTATTAGCGTTCCTATCTACAACACAAACCAACAACTCAATTCATTGCTTGTTGTGCGATCGCTGATTATTGAACCCACTATTATTGAACCTGGATCTCTGTCAGGAAGTACGGCAATTATCAATCAAGAAGGAAAAATTCTGGTTCATCCCTGTTCGGAACGAGTAGGAGGCAATATTGAACTAGAATCCGATGAAGATGCTGGACGCTTGCAAGCCATTATTAAAAAAGTACAAGACGGAGAAAAGAATTTTATCCATCTTTTTTCTTTTGAGAAAAAAGGCTCTGAGTTATTAGCAGGTTATGCCGGAATTCCCAGTCCACTTTCAGACGAAAGAGGGCAAACTTGGGTTGTTTTAACCATGACTCCTTTACAAGATGCTCTCGCTGCTTTGGGGGATATTCAACGGGTTCTCTTGAATTTATTGTCCAGTCTGACCTTAGTTTTGATTTTGGGGACAATTGCGATCATATTGTATGTTTCTCGTGAAATGGCAAGACCTCTCGAAGCCTTAAGAAATCATGTTATAAATCAAGACCCGTTACAATCTCAAGACCCCATTCCTCATAATTTTACTGTTCACGAGTTTAATCAACTGGCTCGGGCTTTTAATGATACGATCGATCATATTCGAGATTCCTATTCTCTGGTCAATAGAACCCTAGAAAATGCGATGAGAACTGCGACAGATTTAAAAGCAGCAGAAGCAAGATTACAGGAGTCTTTAGAGTCTGAAAAACTTGCCAATGAACGTTTAGAAAGAGCAACCGAAAAACTACAAAAGTCTTTGAAAGCAGAAAGATTAGCTGGCGATCGCCTCCGAGAGGTTTTGCGTCTCATTTCCGATCAATTTGGCAACCCTCTCAATGGAGTCATTGGCAATCTCGATCTTTTGAGAATTGATCTAGAGGATGGACTCGTCGAAGCTGGGGAAGAAAATGAGGAACTCGAATTAGCCTATAAATCTGCCATTAAACTTTATGAGAGACTGAATAAAATCTCAAAAATGTTTTCCATTGCAGATAATAACTTTTTTGCTGATATTCAATCGGTTCACTTGAACAAAATTTTGCAGAATATTAGTGAAGAATATTATCCAAAAATTCAAGAAAAAGGACTAGATTTTGATTTTCAAATAGGAGAATATGAGGATATTATTATTTTTGCCGATCCCGATAAGTTAAAAGAGGTAATCGCATCTTTAATCGATAATGCAATGTACCATACCCACACTGGGCAAATTTCCCTCAAGACTCATGTTGAAAGTGTTGAAGAATCATCAATTCAAGAGATTTCCTCGAGTAATAATAATGCGAAAGGAAATTCTTTTTATGTGACAGGACAACGAGCCTGTATTATTATCCAAGATACGGGATCGGGTATGAGTCCAGAGGAAATAGAAAGCCATAATAACCCGCAGAATAAACGCACAACAACAGGATTGTCGATTGTTACCGCTCGCATTTTGATGGAAATTATGGATGGTCATATTTTCTTAAGTAGTGAAGGAAAGGGAATGGGAACAAGTGTTCAATTTTGTCTTCCTACTGCCAAAAGATATGATATTGAGAAGAAATGATGAGAAGAAATGAGAATAATATTAATGCAAATATTAACTCAAAAAAATATTTTCTCCTCCTTGTTGGAGCGATCGCGTTAAAGCGTCGAGAATTTTCACCAATTCTAAACCTACCCAACCCGAGGAAATGGGTGAAGGAGTTTGAGTTTGAATGCTTTCGATAAAGCGATCGCAAACCCGACCGAGAGGTTCATAAGTATCAAGAGTGAGGGTTTCTGTCGCGATATCAGTGGGGATAAAATCAGTTTCTTCTCGCTTAAATGTACCGCGCTGTAAAGTGAGAAGAGAATCTGTTTGCATCTCATCAAAAATCAATGTACCGCGATCGCCTACCGCACAGAGTCTTCGTTGTTTGTCGGGGTTACACCAACAGAGGTGAATCTGTGCCTGAAATCCTCCAGGATAAGTTAAAGTGACCCAAACCAAATCGGAAAGCGGGAGTTGCTTATTTTGCTTATGAGCGGGAAATTCCATTTTTCCCTCCGGTTGCAACCAGATATTCCCGATCGCGCGAACGCAAATCGGTGTTTGTCCCAGCCAATAATTAAAAATTCCAATATCGTGAATGGCTAAATCCCAGAGCGCATCCACATCTTGACGGACGGGAGCTAAGTGAGTTCGGGAGGCATAACCATAGCGTAAATTACCGATCGCACCGTCGGCGATCGCCTTTTTGCCTCCCTCTACTGCGGGATTAAAAAGATAGGTATGATCGACGAACAATTGTAACTGTTTTTGTTGGGCTAACTGACACAATTCCAGGCATTCTGTCGGCTCGAGGGTTAAGGGTTTTTCGGTAAAAACGTGATAGCCCAATTGCAAAGCATCGAGAATGAGAGCATAATGAGTTGAGGCTGGAGTGGCAATAACCACGGCATCAATACTGGAATGCTCTCGAATCGATTGCCAACTTTCTGCTAAAATGGTGTTTTCCCCAAGGCTAAACCGCTCTCGACACTCGGCTAATTGTTCCTGATGAGGATCGACAATCGCAATCAAATGTACTCGGGGATGGTTGGCAAAGTTGCGAACTAAATGTTTTCCCCATCTTCCGACTCCTAAAATAACAATTCCTAGACTCATTGATTAAATTCTCCCATCGCTAATCTGTCGCTAATACTAACTAAAATATGAATAGAGGGTTTGGATTAGGGTTTGGAGACCAAACCCCTACCCGTTATTTCTAAAAAAGCCTCTTTTGCTGCTGCTTGTTCGGCTGCTTTTTTTGAGGGTCCTGTCCCTTTCCCCAAGCATTGTTCTTTCAGCCAAACTTCAGCCGTAAATCGTTTTTGACTATTTTGCTCTTTATGGGTCTCTCGGACGCGATATTCGGGTAAAACTTTATGATTGCCTTGAGTCCATTCTTGCAGTGCATCTTTATAGTTGTAAAAGGCTGGATCTTGACGAACTTCGATCGCCTTCTCTTCTAGGAGAGCATCTAACCAAGGTCGCACGAGTTGCATAGTGTGAACACTTAAGTATAAAGCGCCGAGAATGGCTTCAAAGGCATCAGCTAAACGAGATTGACGACCACTTGCATTGGCTGCTGTACCCGAGGAGACGAGGAGATAACGCTCGATCCCGTAGCGATCTGCGAATTCTGCTAAAAGGCGATCGCTGACTAAAATGGAGCGAATTGCTGTAAATTCTCCCACGGGAGCATGAGGGTATTTTTCGAGTAAGATTTCTGAAGCGGCCAAACGTACCACTGCATCGCCCACAAATTCTAATTGCTCGTAGTTATGATTGCGATCGTAACTGGAATGAGTTAACGCTAAATTAAGTAGAGTATAGTCTACTTGAGCTTTTGCGGGCAATCCTAATTTCTGCACTAAGGTTTGCAATTGCTTTGTGCGTCGGGGGTCATTCGACATGAATAATGTTGCAAGGTTAACATTCTTCTCATTATAAGTGACGATCGCTACCCCAAACTGTATTGAGTCGCGATCGCACAAGTTTTGCAAGTATCAAGTTTTCTTTGTGATTTCTCTCGATTTTCTGAGATTGCCTTATTTTTCCTTAGAGTAAGATACTATGCGGAAATTCAAGTTAATTTAGAAAAATTTCATTCGATCCGAAATAGAGTTAAGAGACACTGTAGGGAGGAAAAACTCGTGGGAAATAGTCCAAAGATGGAAACACAGAAAACCGCGATCGCCTTCAGTTGCAGCTTGCTTGTGGCTGTTTGGCTAATCGTTCATTTTTCGACCCTCAGTTGGTTTTATACTGCATTTCGCTCTGCTTCTTCAATGGAACAGTTGGCGATGTTTGGGGTGGGAGTCGTTTTGGGGGGTGCGATCGGGGTTTCTTTTTATCGGAAACCTGAAAAAATCTCATTAATTCCCACAATTTCGATTTTGCCGATCGCAGTAATTATCGTCAGTTTGTTGGGTGCGATCGTTCTCAAATTATTGGGGAATATTGAACAAATTACTGTATTGCTTTTCCTGTTGGGAAGTTATGGGATTTTAGGATTATTTATCGATCGCGATCGCTGGAAAAAAGGGCTTCCCCTTGCGGCGATCGTTGCTTGTATTATCCCTTTAAGTCCTCCGTTAGGCAGTGGTTTTGGGGGATTACCCTTGCGGGTTTTAACGGCACATTGGGTAGAGCAATTTCTCTCGGTCGGTCAAATTAGCGCTATTTCTTCCCATGATATTATTATACTCGAAAATGGCATTGCAGAGGTCGATCTTCCCTGTAGTGGCATTAAAAGTATTTGGGTAGGAACGCTATTTTTTCTCGGTTTAACCTGGATTGATAAGCGGGTTATGAATTGGCGCTGGCTGTTGCTGGGTTCGGTTAATATCATTCTTTTGTTTAGTGCTAATTTGTTGCGAGTTTTGCTTTTAGTCATTGTTGCAGATGTTTTCAAACAACCCAATTTTGCAACTTTACTGCATCTTCCTTTAGGTTTATTTGGTTTCATTCTTGTTTGTGGGATAACGTGGAGTTTATCGCGTTTTCTTCCTCGCAGTACACCATTTAAACCGTTATCAATACCTTCCCAAACACCCTTAAAGAGAGGTGAAATTGTTCATCAAGGCAAGCACTCAGTATTCATACAAAAAGGAATGTTAGGGACTGCGATCGCCTTAGCTATTGTTTATCATTTTCTCCCGATTCAATCTCCTCAACTTATAGAGGCGATCGCGCTTCCGGAATCTGTTGATACGGCATTAATTGAACTGACTTCTGCGGAACAACGATTTTTTACCAGTTATCCCGAAACAATAGCGGAAAAACATCATTTTAATTTTGGCGATTTATCGGGTTCTCTTTTAGTGGTTGCAAATACATCTTGGCGTAGTTATCATCCTCCAGAACTTTGTTTTATTGGTAATGGCTTAAAGGTCGATCGCGTCGAGAAAAAACAACTTTCAACGGATATTATAGCACGCTGGCTCTCTTTACAAAACGGTCAACTTTCTGCAACTTATTGGCTGCAATCAAAGGGACAAACTACCGATGATTTTTATCGTCGCTTGTGGCAACAATTTTTTACGGCTAACGATCGCTCTTGGATATTGGTTTCTATTCTCTTCGATCGCAATATAAATTCCAATAATTCTCTCCTGCAAGAGTTTACCACAGAAATTTACAATTCTATCGACGGAGGTGCCTTAACTTGAAAATCTTCAACATTGCATCATTGTATCGAGTCTCAAACCAAAAAATATAGCTATTCACAGAAGAACAATGAATCGACTAAATCGACTAAAAGGATATTTTTCATTTTTTTCCTATACTATCTTTGGCGTTTGGAATATTGCCTTTATTTTGGTCATTTATGTTGGGATTTTGCCCAATATTGGTATCTCGCTTATGCAGGCTGTTGCAGCCGGAGAAATTCATTGGCAATTTCTAGTTACTTTTTTAGGATTTATCGCCGTAATTACCAATTGTACATTTTTAGGAGGTTGGTATTTCTTTAAACGTCCTTATTCTCTCTTACAATTCTTTTATGGTATTGAAGCGCCATTTTTCTTATTGTGTATCGTGCGTTTATTCGCCTTACGAGAACTAAATCCAGCCAGCAGTCATATTTTAACAACACTTCTTTGGGGAATCTTTGCTTTTTTCCTATATTTAATTGGCGGTTATCTTGGCAAGAAAGAAAGAATTTCTCAACCCCGAAGACATATCTTTGCATTTTACCAATTAATCAGTCACAGTTTATTAATTATCATCGGCGTTTATACTGCACTGTTACTCCTTTTTTATGCTGTTCCGATCGCTTGGTGGCTACTGAAAGGATTCTTTGCTTTTCAATGGTTAGGTGAATTATTCTCTGCATTAACCGATCCGACTTTTTATGGTTATTTTTGGGTATTTATCATCTTATTCCTGGTCTTTATTTTTGGATCGACACTGTTTATTTTTATGCCTTTTGCCTTTGCACTATTTTACATTTCTGCTGGGCGAAAAGTGTTGTCTGAATTTGCAGAACAATATGGCCAGAAAATTGCGATCGCCGGTGCAACAGGAACGATCGCAGTTTGGTTAACTCTCTTCTTTTCCCTGCAACAACAACCCCAAAATCAAGCCTTGGAATGGTTAGCAGAAATGCCGACAACTAATAGCGATCGCACTGCACTAATCGCCAAATCTGACAAAATTCGCGAAGGCTTAGTGAATGCTTATTTACTGCCTTATCGTTACATCAGTACATGGGAGGAAAATAATCATATTCAGGAGATGTATCGCGGTAGTTTTAATCTCTCTATCGAGAAAGCGAATAGACTGCAACAAATGTATAATCAGTTAGCATCCCCTGTTTTATATCAAGGCGATCGCAGCGATGTAGGATTAGCAGAAACACTCTATTCTCAGTTTTTTGATACTCCCATTCAAAATGGCGATCGCCAAGCCGTTGTTAAGGCTTTAACTTCAACTGCAAATCGTGCCGAAGCAAAGGCAGGATTATTAGATATTGAAGAGAAAAAAGTGCTGTTAACAACTCAAGAAATCAATCTTTCTGAACATCAAGACTGGGCAGAAATTGAACTCCATGAAGTCTATGAAAATCAAACTCCCGAACAACAGGAAATTTTTTATTCCTTCTCCTTACCCGAAAGTGCAGTTTTAACGGGATTATGGTTAGGAGAAACTGGCGATCGCGACTCTCGTTATGTTTATCAAGTTTCCCCTCGGGGTGCCGCACAACAAGTCTATAATGATCAAGTACAACAGCGAGTCGATCCTGCATTACTCGAACAAGTTGGACCGCGACAATATCGCCTGCGTGCCTTTCCTATTCTTGCCAATCAAGTTGTTAATGGTAAACTAGAAGCACCAGAAATGCACCTTTGGTTAACTTATCAAGTGCTACAACAAAAGCAAGGCTGGGCTTTACCTCAACTGTCACAAAAACGCAATATTTTCTGGACAAATAAGACAAAACGTTTCTTGAATGCGAAAAAACAACGAGGATATAAAACTTGGTTGCCTGCTTTTCTCCCCAGTTCAAACCCCGTTCCTTTACAACCCCATAACATTGCTTTTCCTCAAGGCTATCAACTCATTGCTAACCCTTTAGAGGCATCAGAATATGTATTTCCCAAAGGAACAAAAATTGCTGTTCTTTTGGATACTTCCTATAGTATGAGAGAACGAGTTCAAGATATTGCAAAATCCTTAGAATGGTTGACAAATGCAGGATTTTCTGGTAATAAAAAAGCAGACAATGATGCAGACTTGTACTTAACAGGAACATTAAATCTAGAACCCCAACGCATTGACGATCTCGATCGCGTTAATCTCGCAAATCTTGTCTTTTATGGGACCATTCAACCCCCAGAAATGCTGCAACAATTTCAGCGCTTGCAAGGAACAACTCAATATGATGCTATTCTCCTGTTAACCGATGCAGGCACCTACGAACTCTCCGACGATGATGCCGAAGTCCCTGAAATTGATATTCCTTTGTGGATGGTACATTTAGGAGGTAAATTTCCCCCAGCCTATGGCGATCGCGTCCTTTCTACCCTGCAAGATAGTGGGGGAGGAGTAGCAGTAGAACTCTCAGAAGTTTTGCAAAGATTGGCGACTCGCGCAACATTAAATGCCGTGAATGTCATCGATCGCTATGCTTGGAAAGTCGAAAAAAGCGATCGCCAAAATGAAAAGAAAGATGGGTTTTCTAGCATTGCTGCGCGACAGTTAATTGTAGGACTGGGACAGCAGTTAGATACCCAACAAGTAGCGAATTTGGATATCCTTCACGATATTGCCAAAACTAACAGTGTCGTCACGCCTTATTCCTCAATGATCGTCTTAGTGAATGACCAGCAAAAAGAACAATTAAAACAAGCTGAAGCCAAAAGCGATCGCTTTGAACGAGAAGTAGAATCGGGTAAAGAAGAACTCACTTCTCCCTTTAATCCTTTTGAAGTTTCTGCGGTACCCGAACCCGAATTATGGGTTTTATTAGGGTTAGGTGCGATCGGTTTGCTACTCGTTATTTGGCAGCGTCGCCGGGTTTTAGTTGAGGAATAATGGGTTATTTTTCATTACGATCTCGAACAATTCTGACCAGATGATGAAAGAATGGTCAAGAACCCAGAATGAGCAACTTTAATGCGAAACCTGAAAGGATTTTTTGACCTTCCCCTCCGCTTTTGGATCGTTGCGGCGATCGCCTTTATCAATGCCGTTAGTTTCACTATTCTTATTCCCATTCTCTACCCCTATGCCAAACAATTTGGCCTCAGTGATTTTCAAGCCAGTTTACTCATTTCGGGTTTCGCCATTTCCCAATTCTTAGCTACTCCTATTCTCGGACGTTTCTCCGACTTTTGGGGGCGCAAACCCGTCCTTATTATCAGCCTTTTAGGAACCGTCGCAGCCAACCTTCTCGCCAGTTTCACCCCCATTGTTAGCCTGCTATTTTTAGCCCGCATTCTCGACGGCTTAACCGGGGGAAATAACTCCATCGCCAGCGCGATCGTCAGCGACACAACCACCCCAGAAGAACGCCCCAAAGCCTTCGGACTCCTCGATGCAGCCTTCCGATTAGGTTTTATGACCGGGCCCGCCATTAGCTATTTTGCTCAAAGCCTGCCCCCTTTTCCTGGGGTTTCACCCTTGGGAATGAGCTTTTTTGTCGCTGCTACCATTGCCGCGATCGCCACGGGACTGACCTGGGTATTTCTACCGGAAACCCTTCCCCAACGGCAAAAAATTCGCATTAGTTGGAAAATCTTCGGCTTTGGCAAAATCTTCACCTCAATTGGTCGTCCCATCGTCGGTCGTCTTTTCCTGCTAACCTTTTTTAGCGGCTTCACCTTCACCATTTTTACCTTTGCCTTGCAACCCTTCTTCCTCAATGTCCTTGGTCGCAATGCCAAAGAATTAGCCATCCTGTTTACCTTGGTGGGAGTCGTCGGTGTAATTACCCAAATCTTTGCCACAGAACCCATTACTCGCCGCTTTAATCTGGCTGCGATCCTTTGTGTCACTTTAGCAGGACGGGGAATTACCTTTCTCCTCATGCCTCTATTTCCCTCACTCACAGTATTTCTTCTCTTAGGTGTGTTACTCAGTGCCTTTAATGCCTTTCCCATGCCCTTAATTAACGCCATTCTCTCTGTTCAAAGTAGCGATCGCGAACAAGGAGAAATCCTCGGTATTAACTCTTCCTATCTCAGCATCTCTAACGCGATCGGTCCTGCAATAGCGGGTATTTTAGTCAGTTTTAGTTATGTTATTCCTTTTTGGATTGCTGGATTTCTAACCTTACTAACGGCGGGATTTGCTTTGAGTCTTAGAGGGCTTGTGGGTTGTCAAAAAGCGAGTTAACGCCAATCTCCTTGAATAGTAAATGCTGCCCATTTATAAGGAAATTCCCCATTTTTCCACATTTTTAACTGTGCTTCTCGCAAGGCAGAAATAGCATCTAAATCTTTTTCTAACATTTGTTCGTAATAATTGCTCATTAAGTTCGCAGTCGCCGCATCATTCACATTCCACAAACTCACTACGACCCGTTTTGCTCCCGCATACATAAAACCGCGAGTCAAACCTACGACTCCTTCCCCACTGACAGCCTCTCCGATGCCCGTCTGACAAGCACTGAGAACCACTAACTCGGCATTGAGATCGAGGTTATAGATATCTTGCAACCGCAATAAACCATCTTGAGCCTTGCCTTTCTCGTCGTAAAGTGAGAGAGTCAAACCAGAACGCAAAGGATCGTCATCAATACAACCGTGGGTAGCGAGGTGTAAGATTTGATATTGAGAGAGATCGCCGTTTAAGGCTTGGCTGCGGTTGGCAGAGAAACCAAGGGCGAGGAATTCTTGGTCATCGGGAACTAAAGCGAGGATGTTTTCCGCTTCTTTTTGGGTGTTGGGGAGGCGATCGAAGGCACTGCAACCACTGCGAAATAAACTGAGAAGGGGATTTTCTGCGGTTGAGGGTGATGCTTCCCCAGAAAGTCGCGGATCGCGGGGGGAAAAGACAGGATCGGCAAGGACGGCGATCGCTTTGGGGGCAGGGGTGCGTTTTGCCCATTGACTGCGTTGTGCCTCGAGACTGGAAGCAGAGGAAAGGTTGATAATTTCGTGGTTGGCCAGTAGGGGCGCAATGCTTGCCATTGGTGTCAACTTAAGGGGAGAAAGCGAAAAACAAAAGGAATCGGAAAAAACCAATGAGAAAGAGAAAGAGAGGGTAAGATCGAGAAATCACCAGAGAAGAAAGAATGATGAAAAAGCGCTCAAA
>NZ_JAYGHV010000404.1:0-18123 GCF_034932145.1 Spirulina sp. 06S082
TGACCGCGATCGCCAGTTCTCGTGCCGACATCAACTCCGCACCATACCCTCTCACGGTTTGTTGTTGAAGGCGATCGGAAGTTGCAACGATTAAGCGGCGATCGAAACGTTCAACTTTGCGAGAAAAGGAAGCACAATATTTTTCAATATAAGTGTCCGCAGTTTGTGCGAAATCTGTATAGTAGGAAGACAGATGTTGCGTATGTTCTTCACGATAGCTAGGCTCTTCGCGAGAGTAAGCATCAAAAACAATCAATGTTTCCCAGCTTTGCCAAGCGGCATAGTTAATGAGAGACTCGATCAGTTGCCGTCTTGCAGAGTCTAAACTCTCGCGATCGCGCACTTGCTGTAATTCCGACCAATTTCCGATGGCATTATAGCCATCCACGAGAAGAATGGTAAATTTTTTGGATAAAGGCATGGCTCTTGAATGCTTGTAGCATAGTGTTTCAAAGGATTATTCCTACATCTCAATTAATACTAACAAGGACGCTCCCAAAAACGGAATAGGGAATCTCTCAAAACCATTTCCCGGAGATAGCAAGATGTCAACCGATGCGCGAGATGAGTCTCTCCAGCAAAAAAAATTATCGGTAAAACATCTCACCAGCAAATTCGCCAATCTGTTGTATAAAGAAATTTGTAGGTTTTTTTGTCTCTACGTTGAGTGGGCTGAAACATTGGCTCGTGCCAACTGAACGAGCTAAACTAACCTAAGATCGTTATCCCCTTATATTTTAAGGAGTCATCTATGCCTCGTCTTACCATTGATAGCCAAAAAGATTGTTATGTTCTCGATGAGAACAAAATAAATGCTCTGCAAAATACGGCAAATTCAATTAAATTAGAGCCTGGTACTTATGTTGTCCGGATCAACCAAGGGGCATTCAACTATTGGTCTGAAAAACAAGAATTTCCGGGAGAACCTTGGGTATTGTTATGGATTTATGGCGGTAAATTCATCAACAAAAAGACTAATATTGAGGTTGGTTGTACTTGGTCTTCCCTCAACGGATTTGATGACACGGTGACACTGGAGGTATTGGAAACAACAACATTATGCGGACTATTCTTTGATACTTACGCTCAGGATAATACCGGAGCCGTTACGCTTTCAATCTTAAAAGATGAATAGTTTCTGACAAATTATCGGTTATTTGGTATACCAAATAACCGATAAAAGGAACTGATAATGATGTAAATAAGGGGTTTGAACGATCGCGATGTTGCCACAAAAAAAGAAAACTTCAATTGCTCTCTTGTTGTTCCAATTGACTTTAGCGGCTGCATCCGCTTTAGTTATTGCACTCCCGATCGATTCGGTGTCGGCGCAATCTCTTGTGCCTGGCGTTACCGAGGGAGTGACTGTTAGAATTGACGGGTCGAGTAGTATGGCGACGGTCAATGAAACGCTAAAAGAATATATAGAAACGAAATATCCCGATACAAAAGTAACGCTTCAGTATCGAGGTACAGAAGAAGCGCTACAAGCATTAAGAGAAGGAACGATAGATTTAGCCGCGATCGGTCGTCCTCTAACCGCAGAAGAAAAAGCAGCCGGATTTATTGCTTATCCTTTAAGTCGGCGCAAAATTGCTGTTGTTGTCAGTGCTGATAACTCTTTTCAAGGCAGTTTGACTCACGAACAATTTGCACGCATTTTTCGAGGAGAGATTGAGGACTGGTCTGAAATCGGCGGCGATCGCGGCAAAATCCGTCTCATCGATCGCCCCGAAACAAGCGATACTCGTCAAGCCTTTCTCATCTATCCTATATTTGAAGCTGAATCTTTCAACTCGGGAGAGAATGCCGTTAAGCTGGCTCAGGATAGTACGGCTGCTTTAATTGAAGAATTGGATGAGAATACCATTGGTTATACTATCGCCGATCAAGCCATCAATCGTCCAGAATTACGAATTCTGTTGATGCACAACGCTTTTGTGACGGATGATCGCTATCCTTTCTCTCAACCTCGTTACTACGCTTATCGCAAAGATAATTCTAGCCCGGTAGTGAAGTCCTTTTTGGGTTCGATCGATACTCCTAGCGGAAAGCAAGTTGTTGAATCTGCAAAACCAGGGGGGGAAACGGCGATTTCTGCTGGTCTTTTAGCACGTTCGCCCCAGTTGAATAATAAAACTAACTTCTCGTCGGATGCGGAGACGGTAGGAGAGAAAGTTGAGGAAGAAACGAAAACAACTGAGGGAATTACCTCAGCCGAGACAAATCCTGATACTAACAAAAATGAGGGAATTACCTCGACCGGGACAAATCCCGAGACTAACACAAATGAGGAGATTGCCTCGACCGAGACAAATCCCGAAACAAACGACAATGACAATCTAGGGGCGATCGCTAATACCTCAGAATTGTCCGCAGAAAATTCCCTTGCTCAAACCAGTCCAACGGAAACAGCAGGTCAAACTGAAAATAAAGACAACGATTCGGCGATATTTTGGTGGTTTTTCGCCTTTTTGGGCGTACTGGGACTGCTGTGGTTGTGGCTGAATAAACAAAAGGAGACTTCTGCTGACAAAGGCGCGATCGCAGATTTACCAGAACAAGCTCCCCCGATCGCCTTAACACCAGACCCAACAGAACTCGAGCCAACTCCTCCGAAAACTCCTTCTCCAGAAGCAACGATTGCACCCCCTCCAGTAGTTCCTACTCCTCCTGTGGTTACTCCAGAGGTAACACCCACTCCAGAAGCGATTGCACCCCCTCCAGTAGTTCCTACTCCTCCTGTGGTTACTCCAGAAGTAACACCCACTCCAGAAGCAACGATTGCACCCCCTCCAGTAGTTCCTACTCCTCCTGTGGTCACTCCAGAAGTAACACCCACTCCAGAGGAGATTGTTCCACCTCCCACTGTGTCTCCTGTACCGTCGGAAACCCCAGCACCCGCTCCGATAAGTGAAGTTACTCCAGAACAAGCGGAATCCGATTCCTCTTCAGTAGCTTCCGCCGCGATCGCGGGGGCCGCTTTAGGCGCAATTGGTGCAGGTGCAGCCGCGATCGCCGCAACCGCAAAAGAGGCTCAAGAACCGCAAGAAGGGCGATCGGATGCAAGCAAACCCGAACCTGTCAACTTGCCAATCATCAGTTTACCGAGCAACTGTTACGGAACATTGACAGTTGACAGTAAAGCCAATTGTTATCCCTTAGATACCCAGCAATTATCTTACTTAGAAAGTGGTTCAAATACTATTGAATTAAATCCTGGTGTTTATGTCATCCGCATTGAAAGTGGTTTGTTTAATTACTGGCCGGACTTTCAACAAAAATTTGCAGGAGAACCTTGGGTTTTACTCTGGTTCTACGGTGGCAAGTTTATCAACAAGAAAACTAATTTGGAAGTGGGATGTACATGGGCAGCTTTGAATGGTTATGACGATACGATTACCTTAGAAGTAATCGAAACTGTCAAACTTTCTGCTTTATTCTTCGATACTTATAAGGATGACAATGTAGGCCAGATTGTCTTGTCTATTTTGCCGGATCGATAATTAGAAGATAGAAGGGTGCGATCGCGCCCTTCTTTTTTCTTTTTTGTTGCCTCTTACCTGTTTGACAAAATAACTCAGCAAACCTCAAATATGGCAAAATCAGATCCAAATCGAGTTTTACGTTTATTGCCTTTGGTTGTTGGTAGTTTGGGAGGGATTTTGCTGGTTGTCAACCGATCGCTTACAGTAGAACTCACGTCAACTCAATCTCGTTCGGATGCTTTGGGTATTATTTTGAGTGCGTTGTTAATTTTAGTCGGATTAATTTGGCAGCAAGTACAACCACGATCCCCCGAGGCTGTTCAATTAATCGGTGAAGAGCGATTTGATTTGCGCGAGGAATTACCAGAAGCCCTTAAAATTGAATTGGCATGGGCTTCTCATTTACTACTCACCAATACAACAACGCGATCGATTTTAGTCTATTATCAAGGCAAGATTTTACTGCGTCGCGGCATTCTCCCCGATTGTCAAGACATTAATCCTGGCTTAATTTTAAAGCGCGTTTTGAAGACACAAAAACCCGTGTATTTAGTCGATTTAAAGGTTTATCCAGGCAGAATTGAGTTTGACTATTTACCAGAGAATACTCAAGGTGTAATTTGTCAACCTTTGAGTAATGAAGGCGTATTAATTTTAGGTGCGAATGCTCCTCGTAGTTATACCAAACAAGATGAAAATTGGATTGAGGGGATTGCCGATAAGTTGGCGGAAACCTTGGGGGGGTGACAAGAAGGTTTAAAAGCAGATAAAGTAAGAACTTGAGCAAACGTTTCCCAAAAAGAATAGCGATCGCCGAGATATTAGAGGAGATTAATCGTTTTGTTAGATATTTGGTTTAAACCCCTGATTTGGATGGACTATCGATTAGCTGTCCTCTTTACCGTCATTTTACCTGTGATTTTGCTGCTCTGGGCGGCAATACGCAAGGAAGAGGCCATGATTCGCCTCCTTGTTATTTATTGGCGGGTTGCTAGTCTGCTGATGATTACCGTCTATTTAATGATTCCGTCTTGGTCAATTGGCTATATCACTGGGTTTGTCGCCAGAATTTTGATTCCCCTTTCTTTGTGGTTTTGGATCGATATCAATGATGAAATTGACGATCGCGGTTTTAGTCCTCTCAAGTTAACCTTAACGGCTTGGCGCTGGGCGGTGACAGTTTACTGTACTATCGGGACTCTTGCCTTTCTCCCTTTTCTTTCCTGTGCTTTTTCCACCGCAGCCTTGAAAACCCCCTTTTGCCGCGTTTGGCTTGAACCGACCTTTCTCTACAAAAGTTGGATTCATGCTAATTCCCGTCCCGGTTTTCTCGGTTTTCTTGCAGCTATTGGCCTCGCCGCTTATATTCTCTATTTTGTTTACTTTGTTGTTGTTCGTTTGGGCAAACAGTGGCGATCGGCAATGGACAAGTAGTTTTTTTATGAAAAATTGCATAAAAAATGAGCAATTTTGATGGGCGATCGCCTTCATTCAATCTTTAATTTTGCTTGCCTCTTTTCATCAAGTCTTTACTCTTTTGTTGGGATTTAATTGTTAGGGTGTTAGAGTAAAGGGTTTTTTGAGTAAAGAATTATGAAGAAAAAAGCATTTTTTTATATGACGGGGGTTTTATTTATGAGTTTAATGAGTGTTGGCTTTGTTGTTGAATTTTTAGCTACATCTATTGCCGATCCAAATAGTTGCTTACTTAGCCCTCACAATAAGGGTTGCGAAAACAATCTACCCATTGTCCTAGGCAAGGAAGAGATTGAAAATGGAGATTTAGAGAATTACTTCATTTCTGAAACACTCTCTAATTATTTCGCCAATGAATTTTTATCCGAACAAATCTCTAGTGAATATTTATCCCATCATTTCGAGAAGGAAGAGCCTCAGTAAATGTTTTAGAGTTTCTTACTAATTCTCTTTAGGCAAAGCGTAAAAATCAAACTAACGGTTCTTGCTGGGTCGTACAATGAATTCCACCACCTCCCGCAGCAATATCATCGATATTCAGTTGTATGATATCGCGATTGGGGAATAGTCGTGCCAGAGTTTCTTTGGCTTTGCGATCGGCTTTACGATCGCCGAATTCCGGTGCAATTACGGCACCATTAATAACATAAAAGTTAATATATCCCGCCGCAAAATCATCCCAATCGTATCCCGATCGTATCTTTGTCGGACCTTCGAGGATAACGACTTCGAGTTTATTCCCCTCTGCATCTGTCTGCGATCGCAGAATTTCAATATGTTTTTTTGTCACTTCATGGTCAAAAGATTGGCGATCGGGATCGTATCCAACCACAACAACCCCTGGACTGGTAAAACGGGCATAAAAATCTGTATGTCCATCGGTAATATCTGCACCTTTAATGCCAGGCAACCAGATAATTTTACGCAATCCCAATAGAGCTTTTAATTCTTCTTCACAATCGGCTTTTGTCCAACCTGGATTGCGATTATCATTAATAATACAGCTTTCTGTCACGATCGCCGTACCGCGACCATCTACTTCAACGCCTCCACCTTCAAAGACCAGTTTTGTGTTAATTAATGGAACTCCAGACTTTTGGGCAACAAACTGTGCAACTTCAGCATCGCGATCGTGATCTTGCTTGTTTCCCCAACCATTAAAATTAAAATCAATGGCTGCTTTCTCTCCTTCCTCATTGACCACAAAAACGGGACCTGTATCTCGCATCCACAAGTCGTCAAAAGAAGCAATAATTAATTCAACTTTAGAGCCACATTTTGCCCTGGCTATATCGTAATCTTCTTGACGAACTAACATTTTAACGGGTTCATAATTGGCGATCGCGCGAGCAATTTTAGCTAGATTATCTTGTACATCAGTAAAATATTCTCTCCCCCAAATATCTGCATTAGCGCTAAATGCCATCCAAGTACACAAATGGCGATCGGCTTCGTCTGGCATAAAAAATGAAGAATCGGAGGACAGAGAAGAGTCCATCTTATTAGAGGTTTGAGAATTTACGGCAGAACAGCTAACTAAACTTTTTCCCAAGACAAGAGATACTGAAGTCGTTGCCATTAATTGTAGAAAGAATTGTCTTTTCATAATGCCTTTTCACGTCTTCTATTTTATTGATCTCGGAAGGACTGAAATGCTTGTAGAATAGGCAGCATATCAGGAGATTTTTGTTTTAACTTGGCAACATCTTCCGTCGTAAATCCTGCCTTAGATTGGCGCTTGTTGAGGAGACGAAGAATCGCCACATAGTTCCCTTCTGAGTCAATTACTGGAAATAAAAGGATATTTTGTAATTGTTCTGCCCGATCTTTTCTCAAACCCACTCGAACAAAACGATCTTTAATTTGACTCACTTTATTACTTTTCTTTGCTTCGCGATCGGTTAATAATTTTGCTGCAATTCCGCGATCGGCGGGAAGACAAAATTCTTTAGCACAGGCATTTTTGGGATCGAATGCGAGAGACCAAACCTCTTTTTTGTCGGCATCAACGAAGAAAATATGACTGTATTCTGCACTGACAAATTTTCCCATCGAAACTGTTAAGGAATTAAGCAAAGAATAAAGAGTATTATAGCGACTATCTTGCTGTTCTTCAAAAAGATTACTAAACAAAGAAAGCGTTTGTTGTACAGCTTCTTTCGGTTCGACATGACTGGATTCTTTGAGAGTTTCATGGGTCTTGGCAAACTGAAGAATTGCCCCCACTCGTTCGTTAAAAACTTCCATTGATTGGAGATCGTTTTTATCGAAACTCGCCTTAAAAAAATCTGGAACTGCGGGATAACTATTGGGATCGTATTCTCCCTCCATTCCAGACTTTCTTTTATTAACTAATTGAGAAACTCCCACCAATTCACCATCAGGGGCGAGAACGGGCATACAGAGCAAACTACAAGTACGATAGAGAGTCTGGGCATCGGTTTTCTTGGCATTCTCTGCATTAGGATCTTCGTAAAGATCGAAAGGAATAGCCATCGTTGTGCGACTGTGTGCAACTTGACCTGCAAAACCAACCCCAATCGGACAGCGAATTTCTCCTTTTCCTGGTATTCTTGTCCAGAGATCTCCCCGCCTTCCATCTACTAACCATAAGGTGGCGCGATCGGCATTCAGTAGCTCTTTCGCGGCTCCCATAACCCGCTCTAAAATCATTTCTGTATCGAGATTCACCTGATTGAGCGATCGCGTTGCTTTGGCTAAAGCTGCCGTTGCTTGAGCCTTTTTAATGCCCTCATAACAGGATTGACAGGTTTCTAAAATACCGCGAATGGGAATAACGCATTTTGCCAGGCGTTCTAAATCTTGATGAGTAAATCCGATAGGATCGCCTTGTTTTTTAACAATTTTATTGAGGAGTTGAACGACGGCTACAATGTCTAGATCGTCGTTTAAAATTGGAAAAGCAAGAATATTTTTAGTTTGATAATTAAACTTTTTATCAGATTCTTTAACTAAGCGCGATCGCGGGTCTTCGTAAACATTATCAGCAATATGAATGACCTGTTTATTTTTCGCCACCAATCCGGCAATCCCTTGCCCGACGCGGACGTGAATATCGAGAAACTGTCCGCTTTCATCTTCAGCAACCAAAGACCAAAGCTCGGTTTTCTCATCATTAAGGAGGAAAATACTGGTGCGATCTGCCCCCACTAATTCGCCAACTTTTCCGGTTAAGTCTCGTAAGGTTTCATAAAGCGGTTGACCAACGGTTTGTTCGTCGGCATCGCCACTTTCAATTTTAATCAGAATTTCCCCTTGCTTCTGAAGTAATTTGCGTTCGAGTTCGCTAAATGCGTGGAGAAATTCATCATCATCGGGTTCGAGATTGGCTTCTAATTTAGCAATTGCTCGATCGATCCAGTCTAAATCAAAAACTTCCTCATAGATTTTATTATGAACTTTTAATCGCCCTCTTTGTTGAACAATTAAACCCAATAAACGTAGTTCTTTTTGCTCTGCACTATTATCAGCAAAAACCGATTCATTTTTAACAATTTCACGATAGAATTTGAGGAGCTTGATGCTATTTTTTTTATCTTTACTTTTAAGAATGCGATCGCGAATATTCCATAAGGGCTTAAGGTGAGGATTTTTATCCCAATTTTTGAGGATTTGCCCTCGAACTTTTGTGTTAACCCACTCTTCTTCTTCCCCAAAAATCGGTGCTTCGTCTCCCCCCAAGACCATTTTGAAGAGAATTTGCGTGAGAAAAGGCTCTTTTCCCGTCCATTCCAAAACCAGTCCCAACATTTTTTTGTAGTTGTGGGATCCTTCCAGCATTTCGGGAGTCAGGGGAATGCCGGCATCTTGGGTGGGGGAGGAAAATGAATTTGAGGTCATGATGCAACTTGGATGATGATGCAATAGGGACTGATTTTGGCTATGATGTCGAGCATATTGCAAGCAATGTCCCGATATCAACTCGCAGGCGATCGCGTGGGGAAGAATTTTCCCCAGACCCTTACACCGACATTGTAAATCTCTTTGTGGATGTCGTCCGGAAAATTTCCTCGATCGCAGTTAAAGTTGTTCTTTTTGGCGATCGCGTTGACAATTCCTACTGTATTGGCGAATCTATAGGAGACAAGTTACAATCCCTTAATTATTTCGATCTTGAGTTCACTGCTGCAATTAATCATAACCTCTGAAAGAGCTTTTTCGTCTTTTCGCTTTCTTTAATTTCCTTCGTAATTCAACAAAGAGATTCCAAAATATTATTGAATCTCTTTGTTTGCTGGCTTTAGACAATGTTGATATGTCTACTTTTATGTCTCTAATATTCAATCTCTTAAACATACTTCTCATACTGGTTTGACTTTGATCGAGTACAAAACCTAGCCAGATTGAGACGAACAAAAAGCTATCTAGCACTGGATAATCGTCTTGAGGAAAGTGACTCAGACTTTCTTTGATAATTTTGGGGAAATTTGATATCATTCTGTTAGCTCTTTAAAAATTATTTAGCTTCTATTTTATCAAATTAGAGGCTTTTTGCTCAAGTATTTTCTATCATTCAGCACTTCTGAGGTCATTCAATGCAAAACCTTCTGATTATTTTCTTTTCTGGTGGACTGGGAAGTATCAGTCGATATCTGATTGGAACTTGGATCGGCGATCGCTGGCAAAGTAATTTGCCTCTAGGAACATTTGCTGTTAATATTATAGGCTGTTTTTTAATTGGTTTTTTTGTAGGAATCATTGAACGTTATCGCTTATCTCAGGGTTGGAGTTTATTATTTTTAACGGGTTTTTGTGGGGGTTTTACTACCTTTTCTTCTTTTATTTATGAGCAAAGTCTCTCTTACAAAGAAAAAGCCTACTTCGATCTGATATTATATTTAACATTAAGTGTTTTTATGGGCTTGATGGCAACATTATTGGGATTGGAATTAGCCAAAAAATGAAGGATAAATTGGTTCTCTATTACCACTAAACTCTTAAATAGATGCCGATCGCTATCATAGATTGACAACTTTGAGATGCACCCAATATGGCGATCGCGATCGAACTTTCGGTACTGATGTCGATCTCTGCTTTAATGGGTAATAGATAGTAATAACCTGAGTTGCTAGTTACAAATAGGATACGTTTCGATAACTAGCAAGTTGAGTTAATAGTAGCTGTACAACTAAAAAAAGGAGAGAAAATGCGAATTTTAATCATGGGTGGAACTCGTTTTATTGGCGTAGCTTTAACAAAAATTCTGGTCGATCGCGGCCATGAAGTCGTGTTATTCAACCGAGGCAATAAACCTGCACCAGTAGAAGGAATTACACAAATTCACGGCGATCGCCAAAACACCGATGAGCTAAAAAATAAACTCAAAAATGAGCATTTTGATGCTATTTTTGATAATAATGGGCGAGAATTAAGCGATACACAACCCCTTGTTGAATTATTTAAAGATAAAGTCGAGCATTTTGTTTATGTTAGTTCTGCTGGAGTCTATTTAAAATCCCAACAAATGCCTCATATTGAAGGGGATCCCGTCGATCCTCAAAGTCGTCATAAAGGGAAACATGAAACAGAAAGTTATCTCAAACAAATAGGACTCCCTTGGACTTCTGTGCGTCCGGTTTATATTTATGGTCCCGGCAATTATAATGATGTTGAAGCGTGGTTTTTCGATCGCATTGTCCGCGATCGACCCATTCCTATTCCAGGAGATGGTTTAGCAATTACACAATTGGGTCATATCCAAGATTTAGCCACAGCAATGGCTGCTATTTTAGGCAATGACAAAGCAAAAGGACAAATTTATAATATTTCCGGCGATCGCTATATTACCTTGAAAGGATTAGCTTTAGCTTGTACAGAAGCAGCCGGAAAGTCAACCGATGAAATTAAATTAGTTCATTTCGATCCGAAGCAATTTGATTTTGGCAAACGCAAGGCTTTCCCTTTACGAGTACAGCATTTCTTTACTGATATTCACAAAGCGAAAACAGAATTAAATTGGCAACCCGAATTCGATCTTGTTGCTGGCTTAAAAGACTCTTTTAACAAAGATTATTTAATGTCAGGACGCAACAACAAAGAGATTGATTTCTCTCTGGATAACGAGATTTTAAAAGCCTGAAATCCTGTAGCGACGTTGCCTGCAACGTCGCTACTCGTTTTTAATAAAAAACAAAGATTGTCACCAGTAATAATAAACCCAATAAAGATGGCCAGAAAGATACCTTCGAGACCAGGTTATCTTGATAGCGAATTAAAGCAAAATCTGGTTTCACCAACAAGAGAATTGCATTGATGGAAACAAGGAAAATGAATAGATAGATAATCAAGTAAAAATACTCAAAATAAAGCAATCCTTTACTAACGACTTGTTCCCGAATGGAAATCTGATCTAAAATTACAATGAAAATGAAACCCGCACAAGCTGCTAAAATCTCCATTGCCTTATCGCGATCGGAAATAAGCAGCATCGCAAAGAGCAAAGAAATTACAACAAATTGGGGACCAATTTTAGAAACAAAAGGACCGATAAAGGCTCGTTTCGCGACTACTGTAAAATAAAGTTCTGGAATTCCTGCGCCAAGGTTTATCCCATCATAACCGAAACTGGCATTATAAGTTCGCAGGCGATACTCAAAGAAACTATCTTGAATATTCCAGCCCAATAAATCCAAATCTGTATCTAAACCTGGCTTCGATCGCGGATTGATGACTTCATAGCTGTCCAAATCCGGGGTAAAAATAACTGTTTTATCCCACTCACTCGGCCAAATTCGTACCGTAATATCTTTACTATCAAAAGGATAACTATCAAAGCGAAAATTCTGGCGCAAACGGGTTTCAAAATACCAGCCAATTACCTCTTGGTCATCCTCTTGATAACGATATTCTTCTCGTACTTCAACATCATTAGAATCGATCGCATCAGGTAAAAGGAAACCTCGCGCTATATCCGGATCGACATTATTGCCATACTTTTGCCAAATATAACCTGTAACAAACACCTCATTTGGACCCGTAAAATCAATAGATTGTAAAAATACCCCCGTGGGAATCTGCACTGGGGCATCCTTTCCAGCTTGTATCGCCGTTTTAATCGGTGTTGCAACAGCTTTGGTAACTTCAGTTTGGGAGAGTAACAAATTGCGAGAAGAAACATAGTTGCGATTGGCTAAAGCCAAATTCCAAACCAAGCCAATTTTAGCAATTAAAATCACACTTGCAAAAATAGAAGATGCCCATAAATGCTTCTTTTCTCCTTTATCAACGCGCAAGAAAACAACAGAACCTAAGATCAGGAAAATAGCAAATGCCAAGGCAATAACAATCGTTTTTTTCCGCACAGTGTCACTATCTGGAAGTAATTCTTCTTCTAGAAAAACGACCCCAACTGCCCAACCATTTAAAGAGATAGGTTGAAGCAGCAACCAGGCTCGCTGTCCCGTAATTTCATCGGTAAAATTCCCCTCAACTTGTTCCCCTTTCAATCCTTTTTCAACTAAAGCTAAAAATTCAGGATTATCTTGAGCGCGAGCCAGATCGAGAAGATTGGTTTTTCCATCAATGAGATCCCCATTGGGGTGAGAGAGAAAAACGCCACTATCCGAGACCAAAAAACCATAGCCTGTTTTGCCAATATCGAGATTATTAACAACGGCCTTAAGTTGATTGAGAGAATATTCAGCAAAAATAACCCCCCGAGGTGTTGCTTGTCCGGCGACAATTCTCGAGAAAGGCGTATAAAATCCGATCGCCAGTTCGCTTAAAGGTGTTTCTTCTGGACCTGCATAAGGCTCCCCCCAATTGTGTCCTTCATTAAGAGTTTCTCGATACCACGGATATTGCGGGAGAATATAGTTAAAATCTAATTTTTCCCCCTCCAGAAACTTCACCTCATCTTCAATATGTATCGCTATTGGAGCATGGAGCCGGAGATCGGGAGAATAGGCAAAAGGTTGATAAGCTACCCCTAAACGGGCAAGATTGGGAATTTTTTTCAAGTCCTGTTGTAAAAGTTCCGGAATTTTAGCATCTCCAAGTTGACCTGAAGAGAATAAATTCGACAGATCGAGGGCATTTTTTTGGGCGAGACGCAATTCTTGTTCGATTTCAAAAGAGGCCCAGAGTGCCTCTCGCTTGGCATTGAGTTGCCCTTCGTTGAGTTTATCCCGACGTTCGCTCCAAAATAAGAGACTGCTGACAATTCCCAAACACAAACTCACTGTTCCCAGTCCCAGGGCAATGTAAAAAATATATTTATTCCCCCCGTCAAATTGCGATTCTTTGGGGGATAAAATTTGAGCTTCAAGGGTTTCATCGATGGGTGAAATTTCGGCTAAGTTAGTATCGCTAACTTCTGTATCGCTAACTTCTGTGTCGCTAATTTCAGTGTCGCTAATTTCAGTATCCCTAACTTCAGTATCCCTAACTTCAGGATCGCTAATTTCAGTATCCCTCTCTTCTGGTTCGAGATGGACGCGATCGCGCTTTTCTAGAATTTTGCTTCTTCCTACTTCTTCTTCTTCACTAAACTGCCCTTGCACCGCCATCGCCAGTTGCTGGGAAAGGGCGCTGGTTTGTTCCCCCAAAGGGACCGCATCCAGTAAGCGATCGAGTAAATTGGCATTGTCTCCTAATAATTTCTTAGCGGCATCACTTTCGCTGAGGGCGCGACAGACTTCGATAAAATCCTTGAGAGTCCCATGATGAGCTTCGGGAAATGTCTCTGGGGTGAGAACCGTGAGGGCATCATTGTAGCGAAGAATCGCATTACACCAGTCTGCCAAAGGGTCGTCGGTTTGATTGCCTCGTTCGATATGGAGATGCCCGATCGCCCGTTGCAGTTCCCCCCAACCTTCGGGACATTCAGCGCGATCGCAGTGTTTTAAGCCTTCTTCTAGGGCAGCCATAGCGCCTGGATACCCCGGTTTGTGCAGGTCGGGATGGGTGGGGTAGGGGGCGATCTCCACGGGTAAATCGGGGACCTCTCGAGAGGAATGAAAGGCTGCATTACTGCGTTGCAACCAAATTTCCCAATCTTGGGGATTTAAACTTAAGGCCCGATCGCAAGCGGCGATCGCCTCGTCGTATTTTTCTAATCCATTCAGGGCAGTTCCTTTTCCTCCCCATGCTTCCTCCTTATCGGGTTTGAAGTCGAGAAGACCGTCGTAAATGGCGATCGCCTCCTTGTAGCGCTTCACCTTCACCAGTGCATCGCCTTTTTTGAGCAAACTTTGGTCATTTTGGGGTTGTAAACTCAAAGCGCGATCGTAAGCCGCGATCGCCTCCCCATAACGCTGCATCAAAGAAAGAACTTGTCCGCGATCGTGCCAGAGAGAAGAAGAATTTTGCTGGAGATCGAGGGCGCGATCGTAACTTTGTAGAGCCTCCTGATAACGTCCCATTTGGGAGAGCAACCAACCTCGGTTGCGCCAACTTTCCGGTGCGCTTTCATCAACAGCGATGACGCGATCGTAGCTTTTTAAGGCTTCTTCTGTGCGGTTCAAGTGAAGCAAAACAACTCCCCGCTTGCTCCAACCCATTGGCCAATCGTCCTTAATTTCCAGGGCTTTGTCGTAACTCTCCAAGGCTTCTTCGTAGCGCTGAAGCTGACAGAGTAAATCCCCCTTTCGCAACCATCCCATCTCATCTCCAGGGCGCATTTCTAGGGCTTTGTCGTAGCTTTCTAAGGCTTCTTCGCTGCGGTTAGCCTGGGCTAAAACCTCTCCTCGTTCGTACCATGCTTGGGGAGAGTTTGCCTGAAATTGATTGGCTTTGTCCCAAGCGGCGATCGCCTCGTCGTAACGCTCTAATTGTGCCAAGGCTAAACCCTTCTCCTGCCAGGCTGTACCATAATCGGGCTGCACCGCAAGAGAGCGATCGTAACTGGCGATCGCCCTTTCCCAATGTCCCAAACGGTAGAGAGTATTGCCCCAGTCGTACCAAGATTTTGCTTTACTGGCAATCTGAGGGGTTTGGGGTAATAATAAAGGAAGCTGACTATTGGGGCGATCGCCAAATAACCGTTGAAAGACATTCATGAGCGGAAGTTTCAGTGGGTCGAGCAAACAAGTTGCTTTTTCATTTTACGATCTGTTTTACCATCTGTCTTAGCTAAAAAACTTAACCCTTGCTAAATTTTTCCTTTTCCCGCGATCGGGATTTGACATTGTTACTTGCTCTGGAGATATTTTTATGATGATGATTCCTAAACTTTTCAAAGCGATCGTTCTCATGGCGGCGATCGCCAGTTTTACAGCTTGTGGAAAACCGAAAACCCAATCCGGCAACCCCGTTCAAGGGGAGGTCACTACGGAAGAAGGAGCCACAGAAGTCAAAAGTACCTTAGATCGCATTAAAGAAGAAAGCAAAATCATTGTCGGTATTAGTGATGATTATCCCCCCTTTAGTTTTGCCGAAGGAGAAGGAGAAGACAGCAAGTATGCGGGATTGGAAGTCGATATTGCCCGTTACCTCGCCCTAGAATTAATTGGTGAAGAAGCACTGATTGAGTTCGTTCCCTTAAAAATGGAAGAACTTATTGAAAAACTCGATGCGGGTGAAGTTGATATCCTCATTACCAGCTTGAGCCAAACCGAGGAACGCAAGCAGCAAATTGCGTTTAGTGAGGCTTATTATTCCTCGGGAGTAGGGTTGCTCATCCCCAAATATAGCAGCGAGATTAAAGCCTGGAGCGATCTGAAGGAGAAAACAGTCTGTACGTTGGGGACATCTGTATATGCAGGAGAATTAGAAAAACTAGGGATGGTCATCCTCGAAGTTGAGAACTCCGAAGGGATGTTATCTGCCCTCAAAGACAAAAAATGCGTTGGGGGAGCAATGGAGGAAGCCGCTATTGCTGGTCTGGTAAGAAACTCAGATTGGTCGGACTACAACAATAGCCCATTGCCGACCCTTTTTCCCACTCCTTGGGGCATGGGAATGCGTCGCGGTCCAGACAGTGAATCGTTACTCGAGGCGGTTAATTTAGCCATTATTCAAATGGAAGCGGAGGGATTTATTGTTAAAAAGGAAGAAGAGTGGAAAATCCCCCCCACAGATTACGTTAAAGAACGCATGGAACTGGCAAAATCAGTCATCGCAGCTCAACCTAAAAAAGATGAAAAGAAAGAAGAAGAAGAATCATTTTTAAGCGGTTATTTGGCGATCGCCGATGGGTCTAGTTCAATTTTGCCCGTTACTTTAGCTCTCTCGGAAACTTTTGAAGAGGCGAATAAAGGAGTGCGAGTCGGTGTGGGCGGTACGGGAGTCACCCAGGGATTTGAGCAATTTTGTGCAGGAGAAATCGATATTGTTCATTCTGCACGACCCATCAATAAAGATGAGATGAAACTCTGTCGCAAGGAACGACACCGCTATCTCGAAATGCCTTTTGCTTTTGATGCGATCGCTGTTGTTGCTAATCCGAAGAACACCTGGGCGACTTGTCTCAAGCGAGAGGAATTGAAAAAAATCTGGTCAACGGAAGCATCCGGAAAGATTGAGAATTGGCAGGATATTCGGAAGGAGTTTTCCGATTCTCCTCTCGTGCTTTCCGCACCTCCCTCGGACTCGGGAACATCGGAATATTTTCTCGAAGCGATTTTGGGCAATGGTGAGGGTGTAGAAGGGCGCGTCGATTATAATGCTCAAGAAGATGAGGCTCTCATTGTACAAAGCACCACCGCAGAAGAGGGAGGATTGGGGATTTTAGGGATATCGACTTATGAGGAGAATAAAGATGTACTTAAGATTATCGCAGTTGAAAATGAGGCAGGTAAGTGCGTTGAGCCGAGTCGAAAAACCATTGACAATGGAACTTATAGCCCTCTCTCTCGCCCGTTATTTTTCTATGTGAGCGAGGAAGCACTAGAGAAAAATCCAGCCGTGAAGGAATTTGCTAAGTTTCTCATCAATCCGGAAAATCAATCGGCGATCGCCAAATTCGGTTATGTTCCGGTTTCGGGAGATTTATTGGAACGAGTCCGCACGCGCTTAAGTAATGGCGTAACGGGAACTTTATTTGCTGGGGGTTCGACCGTCGGAGTTAATTTATCTGATAAGTTACTGGGGGCTCGCACGACGGAGGTTCCCGAAGGCAAGGAAAATGATAGTTAAATGAGAGATTGAACGTTCCCCAACCAATTCAAGGATTAGAGAGATAGGGCTGTTGATGTCCCTATCTCTGCTAAAAACTCGTTAAAGATCGAAGTCAGCTTCAAAACTTTGGCGGGTTAAGGGCTGATCGAGTAAAAGACCTTCTCCTCCCAAGACTTCTATGGGTTCTCCTTCAATTTCTAGCCAGACTTTGCCATCAGGATTTAAACTGGTTGCTGTGTAAAGGATTTGAGCTACTCGTCCGGTCATGGACGCAGTACCTCCTCCAAAGGAAAATTCTTCGGAGAGATTGACGTGAATTCCATCGGATTTTAGTACGACACTTCGCAATTTTGTGCCTTCTGGGATGGTCGTAGCGTGGCGATCGCTTTGGGGACCTGCAAGCAATTGCTGCATGGCATTTTCAAGAATGGCTTCCGGCGCACTGTCAGTCTTAACTTCAATATCGACGGTGCTAGAAACCATTTCAATATCGCTGTTTTGGGCATCAAACCAATAAATTTCTATGGTTTGTTCTTTGGTTTGTTCTTTGGCATCTTCTTGAGCCTGTGGCTTATTTGGGGCGCTTGCAACGGGTTCTTTTGTGGTGGGGGTTTCTTGAGGTTGTGTTGTTTCTGTGGGGGTTGGAGAGATGTCGGGAGGAGAAGAAGTCGTTTTTGTGTCGTCACCTTGACATCCCGAGGCGATCGCGCTGGCAATGAGGGCGATCGCGATAGTCGCGAGGGAAAATCGGGTTGAGTTGTGCTGTTGTTGGTTTTGCATGAAATCCTCCTTCTATCAATTCGTATTCTATCTTAAATGTCAAAAGAGGACTCCCGTTAGAGCCGACAGGCTCTAACGGCGAGATGAATTTTGACCAGCAAATAAAACCGACCCAAGGGAGTCAGTTTAATTGAAATTGTGCTAGTCTGAAAAAGCCAATGCACCCAAGTGTGCCTAGATAGGCAGAATTGGTGATTCTCGCCAGATAAAATGTCCGACCAAAAAGAAGTACCTGATAGCAGGGGCGGCATAGTTTATGAAGGAGAAGCCGAAACATAATTAAGTTTTTGGTTGTCTGCTG
>NZ_JAYGHV010000405.1:0-17376 GCF_034932145.1 Spirulina sp. 06S082
ATACTGGAATCAATGCCACAGAAGCGCCTAGAGACTTCACTTTCACACTGGGTAGAAGGAATTGGATTGGGAAAAGAACTCCTCTAGAGCTAGAATTTCTTGATATTCCGGGAGGTTATCTTTCTTCTCAAACTACCCTCGAGAAAAAAAGGTATTATACTGATGCAGTTGCTGGCAGTGGAGCAACTATTATTGTCGTAGACACAATTGCTTTAATGCACAATCATGGCAAATTTAACGAACAAATTAATCAAGTAAAAGATGTTACCGCACTTCTTAAAAATGCTTATAAAAATATTTTCTACCCCAAACTTGTTATTTTTGTTCCTATTAAATGTGAAACCTATCTTCAAGAAGGTAAAGATTATGAGGATATTATCAACGCGATCAAAATAGCCTATGACGATCTTCTGAAAAATTGTTTATCACCTGTAGTTTTAAATATTGCTGCTGTCATTGCACCTGTTAAAACTGTAGGATGTGTTATTTACTCTGGATATGAAAAAGATCCTTATGGAGGTGTGAAAAATTGGTACTTACGAAAAACCTATGAAGATGCTCCAATGAAGAGAGAATATGCAGACCAACCACTGCGATATCTTCTTCGGTTTCTTTTATGCCAATACCTAAAAGATCAAAAAGGGAGTATTTGGGGTAATTTAAACGACATACTTGGAAGAAACGAAGATTTAAAATCTGCAATTGAAAGATTTTCTAATATCAATCAAATGAATGTTCCCTCTGAAATTTTGCAGGGTCATCATTTATTGAAGTGCTGAAAATTGGTTGAAGCTAAAAAATAAGGAGATGAATTTAAAACTATGAATTTAGAACTTTACATTCGCAGTCGCGGATTTAATCAAAACTTTGATTACTGCTGGACACAAGTTACAGAAAATACCCACGATAGAAAAGAGACGCTGCCAGAATTGTTTGAAAACGATGCAAACACTTTAATATATAGCGAAAGTTCATCATTGATATTATCAAGACGTAATGATCGATTATTTCTTTTAATTACTGCCATAGAACCTAAAGAAAGATTAGACTTTTCGGGTCGTCAAGTTCGTATTTCTATTGCTTGGATAGGAGACGATCTCAAAGAGAATGAGTTGGTTTTCAGGAAAATGGCTGCACAAGTTTTAACTGACGAAGGAATTTCCCAAATAACAGAACAAATTTCGGAGGCAGTAACTTTTGGCGGTCAATATGGTTTTCAAGGAGATTTTATTAAGTTACAAAATATCATAAAATTGGATACTGATATCGACTCAATTCAAAGTAACACTTTAACTGAGTACAAGCAAACATCTCATAAACTGGCAAAGCTAACACCTCAAATGAAGAAAAAACTGGCTGAGGAGTTATTGCAATTTCAATTACCTAAAGTGGTTTCATCTTCTGAGGGTTATCCTCTAGTAGTAGTAACTGAAATTAAGAAAGAAGAAACTCTCAGAAAGGCATTTGTTTGGCGAGGTTTATCCGGTTTAATTGACAGAGACGATTGGTGGATTTATTATCCACCCGCTCAACATCTAGGAGAGTTACTTTGGTTTGTTATGAGGACTCTGTTTAAGTTTAATAGAGAATGGGGACGTGATTTCAGAGCTATTTTAGAGTCTGTATTTCTCAACTCAGATGATTTATAGGGAGTCTATTGTGAACTGTATTATGAGATTTATTCACAAAATCCTAGATTTTATAGATAGGCTTAATGATTACCATGATGGTTTGAAAGGAACAGCTTTGCCGTCAGACTCGCCAATCTACGTTGGACGGGAAATAGATTCTCAAGTTTATCTTCTATTAAAATCAAACGATCCAAACATTACTACTTGCTACGTCTTTGGAACACCTCAATCAGGAAAGTCTAGTTTAGCCCTAAGATTAATAGGTATTTTAGAAAAAGAAGACAAGTCTTGTATATTTTTCCCAGTCAAGACAAAAGTACGTCCTCTAAATGGCAATTCTTTTTTCTCAAGTTTAGCACACGACATATTGCACAGAATTAAATTGGAGAATGAAGAATTAGAGCTTACAATTAAAGCGAACTGGTTGGAACAAGATAGTCAACCTTGGATGAGTAAATTTGAAGAACTATTGAAAATTATCTTACAAACTTTTACCACAGAGTACAAGGTATATATTTTTATTGATGATATTCAAGAACTTGAATCTAATGTTATCCAAGATTTTATGAAAATCATAAAAAAACTAAATGATTCATTTCAAAATAATCTTTTCTTTGTGATTTTCGGCGGACTTCATCCAAAGAATTTTGAAAATATTGCCGATCCCAAAACACAAACAATATTTAGAGTATTTCATATAAAATCTTTTGTCGGTGAATGCCGATCTCTTGCATTTGGAATGACATCATTGATGCAAGAAATACTAATATGGACTGGTGGACAGCCTTTGATGACTTTAGCTATAGCACATTTAACTAGAAGAAAGTTTGCCAAAAAAGAACAATGGGATAATTTGCAATCTTTATTTGAAGATTTTATTAAACACAAAGTAATTGATAATTGGGAAAATCACTCTTTGCTCGCGTTGCACAAACAATCAATAAGTAACTATTTTATTCGCGGATCTCCAGAGAAAAAAAGGATCGAGTTTTATGCTTTAGAAGAATATAAATCTATCCTGCTTCAGGCATCAAGACAAATCTCTCACATTGAAGAAAGTCTAACCCAAAGAATTTTGATTGAATCTGGCTTGGTCACTAAGGTAGGAGATGCTATAATGATAGCAAATCCAATCTACAGACAAATTTTCAATCGACAGTGGACTAATTCAATTCAACAAAGTATTCACTTAAGAGGAGAACAAATGAAACCTAGTTATTCAATTTGCGATCGAGATTTTTTCTTTCTTGTTGATGCTAGTGCATCAATGAGACTACCTGTATCAAATAGAAAGAATAAAAAGCGATTTGACTCAATTCAAGAATCCGTGCAAGGACACATCGATGAAATTCTCTCCTATCAAGACTCAGATACAGGAAAAAAAATTTGTGATGACGTAACTCTTGCATTTTTCAACATTGACAGAAAATCTAACAGAATCTATGGAGTTTTAGATTTGACAACTGTTCAAGAAAAATTTCTGGACACGAAACCCGCAGGAGATACCTATATTGCACCTACATTCTCACACCTATTATCCCAGTGGCTTCGAGATCGACAACAAGGACGTGGTGCAGGAGTTGTTATTTATCTTGATGGACTTGTAGATGATCGCCCTGAATTCATCCAAGCAGTAAGAAAGATTGCAAGTGAATTAGATCATCATTCAGATTTAAAAATTTTAATTGTAGGAATTGGCGATGCAATCAATTCTTACAAAACTGTTAAGTGGTATCTCGAACTAGATCTTAATGGTCATGACTTCAGAGATAGTAGCAATAATCCCTGCAACATAGCTATCTTCAACCGTATGGATGATGTAAACGAGCTTGGAGGAGTAATTCCAGCAATTGAGAAACAGTTGATTGAAGAACCAAAAGCTGGATTGGATGATTGGATAAACGAGGAATTCCCTGACCTCTATGCGGAGCTTAAAGAAAAATACAATATTCCCTAAATTGGTCGTAATTGTTGGAGACAATGTAGGCATCCCTATTAAATTCAGGTCAACTGACAGGGGATGTGGAATATCTTTCATTCCAAAGCTGCCCGAATTTTCCTTTTTCGAGCAGCTTTTACAATTTCTCATACCGCACAAGCGAGCAGGTAGTCCTAAACAGATAAGGATGAGTTGTAGTGATGGATAAAAAGCCAAATAGCACCAATGTGATTTTCAAGTTTCTTGGAGAAAGAGAGAGTTCTTCTCACTAAGCGAGAAATGCGTTGCCGCATCGTACAATTGAATCGCTCAATACGATTGGTTTGTCCAGTCTCTTTACCCACTGCCTTGTGGCGCTTGCTGGGAAATATCAAAGCATAGGCACGCCAAAAATCTGTATAAGCAACGGCACACTGACGATAGATGCTTGGTAATAAATCCCAAAGTTGTCGTGCCCCTTTTTCGGAGCGATTCTCCTCTGGAGAGGCTTTGCCAACGCCAACATAAACACCCACAATCTCACCTGTGTCAATATCAATAGCCAGCCAAATCCATCTGGACATTTAAGCATTGATTTAGACTGATAATTTCGGCTTTTAATATTATATCCTTACTTCTGACGGACTGCCAGAATTTCTAGTTATAAAAAATAGCGATCGCATTTTCAGCCTAATTTCCCGATCTAACTCTCCAAAAATTTAACCAACGCTTCAACCTTGTCCCAAGCGGCACCACTTTGGAGGATTTCTCGCGCTTTTTCTACTCCTTTAGCATGGTCTAAAAACGGCACAGCTTCGCCAACTTGCAACGCTAAAGACGTATTTAAAGCCACCACATCTTGATGTGCCTGAGTGCCTTTTCCTTGTAAAACATTGCGTAAAATCTCCGTATTTTCGGCAACTTCCCCCCCTCTTAATTCGGCCAGAGAAGCCCGAGTAATGCCCAAAGACCCAGGATCGAGAATCTGCGATCGCGTCGTCCCATCCGCAACAACAGCCAAATCTGTTGCATCCCCTAAACCCGCTTCATCCAGCTTTTCCCGTCCGTGTAAAACGATCGCCTTAGACATTCCCAACATTTGTAATGCTTCCGCCATTCTCGGCACAAACTGCCCGTCAAATACCCCAATAACTTGCCCCGTCGGCCGCAGAGGATTCACCAAAGGACCCAACAAATTAAAGACCGTCCGGACTTTTAAGATTTTGCGAAAAGGGACAACTGCTTTCATAGCAGGATGCCAACCTGGGGCAAATAAGAAAGTAATCCCCACCTCCGACAATGCCCCCCGAATCTTCTCTGGATGCGCCTTTAAATGCACTCCAAGGGCTTCTAAAACATCCGCAGACCCCACCTTACTCGAAGCGGAACGATTGCCGTGTTTCGCCACTGCAACCCCCCCAGCCGCACAAACAAAGGCCACGGCTGTAGAAATATTAAAGGTATTGCCCCCATCGCCCCCCGTCCCACAAGTATCGATAACCGGGCGATCGTAGGCGATCGCCTCTTGCTGCAAAGATTGAGCCTGCAAAACCCGTGCCATTCCCGCCAATTCTGCCGCCGATACCCCCTTGGCTTGAATTGCTGCTAAGATGGCACCGGAGAGAACCGCAGGAATCTCTTCTTTTAGCCAACCTTGCATCAATTGAGAGGCTTGATCTTGAGAGAGAGATTGGCGATCGAGAAGTTGTTGGAGAAAATCAGGCCAGTTTGTTTCTGTTGTCACGCTTTGTACCATTTTTTGTGTGAATTAAGTTGAGATAATAAGAGATGGGGCTTTCCCCTTTTTTATTAAGCTCGATATTGCATAATTGCTGTTCAAGATACAAGGTTTAGGGTGCTAAATTGTTAAAATCATTCTGAATTTTTTCGCGCTAACGCCTAACATCGCATGACCGATACCGTTCTTAACGTTCGTAACCTACAAGTTCAATTTTTC
This sequence comes from Spirulina sp. 06S082, assembly GCF_034932145.1. Classification (NCBI taxonomy): domain Bacteria; kingdom Bacillati; phylum Cyanobacteriota; class Cyanophyceae; order Spirulinales; family Spirulinaceae; genus Spirulina; species Spirulina sp. 06S082. The sequence goes on from NZ_JAYGHV010000405.1 coordinate 5,507, forward strand.
ACGGAAGATAACTCCATTCTTGCTGTTGATGGCATTGATTTTAAAATCGATCGCGGTCAAACCCTCGGTATTGTTGGAGAATCTGGATCGGGAAAATCTGTGACTTCTTTAGCTATTCTCGGTTTGATTCCCTATCCAGGAAAAATTACCGAGGGAGAAATTTGGTTTTGTCCCAAACCTGGAGAGAATCCGATCGATTTACAAGCATTACCCGAGGAGAAACGGCGAGAATATCGCGGGGGGGCGATCGCCATGATCTTTCAAGAACCCATGTCCGCCCTCAATCCAGTTTATAACATCGGGTTTCAACTCACAGAAGCCATTCGCCTGCATCAAGAAGTCTCCCCTTCTGAAGCAAGACGAAGGGCGATCTTATCTTTACAAGAAGTTCGGCTTTTACCGTCTGATGAAGAGTTACAAAAAACCATTGTTGAAGAACGCAAAGAACAAGGTGGAGAAGCGATCGGGGAACGGGATTTAATTAAGGAAATTAACGAACGGAAAAGAGCGATTCTCAAGCGCTATCCTCACGAATTATCAGGAGGACAATTACAGCGAGTTACGATCGCCATGGCCATTTCTTGTAATCCCACTTTATTAATTGCAGACGAACCCACAACGGCGCTTGATGTAACCGTACAAGCTAGTATTCTAAACTTATTGCGAGACTTGTGTAAAGCGCGAGAAATGTCGATGATTTTTATTACCCACGATCTCGGGGTAATTGTGGAAGTCGCCGATCGCATAGCCGTCATGTATAAGGGGAAAATTGTCGAGGAGGGCGATCGCGATCGCATTTTTCATCATCCTCAACACCCTTATACCAAAGGTTTATTAGCTTGTCGTCCTCGCTTAGATATGAAGGTGGATTTCTTGCCTACTGTTGCGGATTTTATGGAAGTTGAAGCAGGAGAAAACGGTCAAATTATTATCCGAGAAAAGGAACACAATACTGTTGAACATTCCCACCCAAAAACTCAAAAATCAAAACCGCAAATTGCAAAGCCGATACTCTCTGTCGATCGCTTAGTCGTCGGCTTTCCTTTAAAAAGTGTTTTTGGTTTAACCAAACAGTATTTTAAGGCAGTGAATGATGTTTCTTTCAAGGTTTATGAAGGAGAAACCTTGGGATTAGTGGGGGAGTCTGGCTGTGGTAAATCAACCTTAGCACGAACATTATTACGCCTCACGCCGGAATTAAAAGGAACGATTGTTTTTGCTGGAAATTCGATTACTAAAATTGCTAAAAAGCGCTTGCGTCATTTGCGAAGGGAGATACAAATTATTTTCCAAAATCCTTATAATTCTCTCAATCCTCGCTTGAGTGTTGGCAAGGCAATTATGGAACCGTTACAGGTTCACGAAATCGGAAAAAACGATCGCGATCGCCGCGATCGCGCTGCTTATTTATTAGAACGAGTGGGATTATCTGCTGATGATATGAAGTCCTATCCTCACGAGTTTTCTGGAGGACAACGACAGCGTGTTTGTATTGCAAGGGCTTTGGCACTTAACCCTAAGTTTATTATCTGTGATGAGTCGGTTTCAGCATTAGATGTATCGGTGCAAGCGCAGGTTTTAAACTTATTAAAAGAGTTACAAACTGAGTTTGGTTTGACCTATATTTTCATTTCTCACGATTTAAGCGTCGTTAAATTTATGAGCGATCGCATTATGGTCATGAATCGTGGCAAAATTGAAGAAATCGACCAAGCTGATGAGATTTACGAAAATCCTAAAACTGATTACACTCGTCAGCTTATTGCTTCTATTCCTACAGGGGATTTTCAGGTGGAAGTCTAAATTACTTGACGAGAAGCTAGGCGATCGCCGATTTTGAAGCGGAAGATATTTTCTCGAGTATAGCGCGATCGTTAAAGTTACTCTCCTTTTGTAAAAGGGAATGTGCTTAAAAAAATTTAGTCTCTGGTGCGATCGCAACGAAGGCGATCGCTAAGTTCCGATCGAGTATTTCTTCTCTTTTACTTAGTAAAAATACTTAGTAAAAAATACTGAATTAGTACAAGAAGACTGTCCTGCTGATTACATTCAAGTCGGTATTCCGTTCTCTAAAAACAGTCCACTGTATTTTTGATGACATTTTGTTTACAATTGCAATGGTTAAACTCTGAAATATTGATATTTTTTCAATACCACCCCAATATAAACGGACAAGAGAACATGAAGATGATTCATACAAAAAATGAACGATCCACACAGAATTGAACCTTGATAGAACTATCAATTTAGACAAGGTACACATTTTTTTCAAGACAAGATGAAGCTGAAAACCCACTTCGTAAAGATTACGTAAAAATCACGAAAAGAATTGACAGGGATCACTCACTCTGCTATTCTTATTAATGTAAAGAAAGAACGGATTCCTTCCACCCTCCGAGTAATTACGGTCAAATAAAATAAACGACCGAGTACAGGGAGTTAGGTAGAAGGATGCGTTGGTGCAAAGCAACTAAAAGCAACTTGAATATTGTTTAACTTGGGGGTTTTAACATAAACTCTTGTTGCCTTTGTTACCCTAACTATCTTTACTAAACCATCTTGGTTTCTACTAGATTAGATCGATCTAAACAAGCGATCTAAACAAGCGATCTAAACAAGCGATCTAAACAAGCGATCTAAACAAGGCTCTAAACAAAGGTGTAGAGCCTTGAGAGAAATGAATAAGGACATTATCCTTATCTTATGTCCTTATCTAAATCCAAAAAACTTATCAGATCGCTTCCAAAAACAAAAACAAAAAAAAAAAAACAAATACGTCTAAAACTTTGGTTTATTAGGGTTTGGTGTCGGTTCTAAAACCTCTAGAACACTAACCTGAAGGATTGCCTGAAATGCTTGTTCTGTCGGTTTAAACGTTTGGGCAAGAAACGTTTAAACCTAGCATTGCAAGTCCCTGAAACTCGATTCTTAATCTATTTCAGTTATCTATTTCAGTTATCTATTTCAGTGGTGTGTATTGCGGTATCACCCTAACACCATTACCCTAGCACCGAAATGAAGACGATGAAGTGATTGCGATCACAATAAAAACAATATTTCCTTCTGGGAGAGAAAAAAAATGACAGTTTCGGTTTCATCACTACCGTTCATTCGGAGTGCATCGGGTGTTGCATCAGGTAATGTTATTGCTGGAGAGAAACGATTGACGATTGATGATGTCGCCAACGTTGCTCGCCATAACGCTCAGGTGCATCTGAGTCAAAAAGAAGAAGTATTGGCACGAGTGCAGGCATCTTGCGATTATGTTGCGGATGCGGTTGAAAATGGTAAGCCCATTTATGGCGTAACGACAGGATTTGGCGGTATGGCCAATCAAGCGATCGCCCCAGATGAAGCAGCAGAATTGCAAAGTAACTTAATCTGGTTCTTAAAAGCTGGAGCAGGTAAACGCTTGTCCAATGCTGACGTTCGTGCCGCCATGTTATTGCGAGTCAACGCACTAATGCAAGGCGCATCAGGAATTCGTTTAGAATTAATCGAACGTTTGGCAACCTTTCTTAACGCAGGTGTAACGCCTCATGTCTGCGAGTTTGGTTCGATTGGTGCAAGCGGAGATTTAGTTCCCCTCGCTCATATTACAGGAGCCGTCATCGGCTTAGACGAGAGCTTTACTGTTGACTATAACGGTCGGGAAATGTCGGCATTGCAAGCCTTGGACATTTTGGAAATGTCCCCCACAAATCTGCTTCCGAAAGAAGGTCTGGCCATGACCAACGGCACCTCCGTGATGACCGGAATTGCGTCTCTGTGCGTGCGGGATGCAAAAGTATTACTGTCTTTAGCCATGGGCGCTCATGCCTTAATGCTGCAAGGATTAGGAGGAACAAATCAATCCTTCCATCCCTTCATCCACCAACTCAAACCCCACTTCGGACAGCGTTGGTCAGCAGAGAAAATGATTGAACTCCTCGATGGTTCCGGATTAAGTCGAGATGAATTAGACGGAAGCCATGATATTCGCGGTAAAGAACTCATTCAAGATCGCTACTCTCTTCGGTGTTTGCCCCAGTATATCGGACCGATCGCCGATGGAATTCTGGATGTTGCTCAACAAATGGAAGTGGAATTGAACTCCGTCACCGATAACCCCCTCATTGATGTCGAGATGGATCGCAGTTACCATTGTGGCAACTTCCTCGGTCAATATGTTGGCGTAGGCATGGATCGAGTGCGCCATCTTCTCGGATTACTGGCCAAGCACCTCGATGTACAAATTGCCCTTTTAGTTACGCCAGAATTTAGCGGCGGTTTGACACCTTCCCTAGTGGGAAATACAGAGCGAAAAGTGAACATGGGACTGAAAGGATTGCAGATTGCAGGTAATTCCTTAATGCCCTTATTAACCTTCTACGGTAACTCCATCGCCGATCGCTATCCTACCCACGCCGAGCAGTTTAATCAAAACATTAATTCCCAAGGATTTGCCTCCGCTAATCTTGCTCGCACTGCGATCGACATTTTCCATCAATACATGGCAATTTCTTTAATGTTTTCCGTCCAAGCTGTGGACTTGCGAACGCATCATATTGCCGGACATTATAATTCTCCGGAACTTCTTTCTCCTGCCACATTGCCTTTATATAATGCTGTGCGAAATGTAATTGGTAAACCTGCTTCCGGCGATCGCCCTTATATCTGGAATGATTTTGAGCAATCCCTCAACGAACATATTGCTCTGATTGCTGCTGATATCGCCACCGAAGGCAAGATTGTCAAAGCCGTCGGCGAGACCCTCTCCAGTTTATCGGGCATTTAATTTCGCCAATTTTTAGAAGCGATTTCTAAACGCATTACGTCTCCTACTCCATCTTCACTTCATATACTGCAGGTCAAATAATGGTACAGCAAAATATCTACCTGAAATCCTTACCAAATCCTTACTTTACCTTTGAAGAAAACCCAATTTCTCTCGGAAAATCTCAAGATAAACAACTCAAAGAAATCGCTGAAATCGGTCGTCAATGTTTTGCGATCGCCTGCTTGAATAAAGAAGATTGGCAGCAAATCGGTACGGCAATTAGTCCTGTTAGTATCCGTCCCATTCAGAAGCGAGTTCATCAGCAATTCCTACCCTCTCATCGAGTTCTCAAACAGTTTGCCGCAACAACCAATCAGTGTTGGAAACTTATTTCTCTAGGAAATGAAGATTGGCAAAATATGACAAATTTTTTCTCGCGCCAGTAGCTGCACTACCATAGAGGAATTAGAGGAATTTGGACAACTTGACGATCGCGATTAGGGGTAATTAGCGATCGCCCAATGAAAATTTTCAGAGTTCACTTCGAGTCCAAATTTTTGCGATCGCCATCGATCATTTGTCATTTCATTTGTCAACTTTAAGAATCAGGGTTACTACCAATGGTTATGAATATTGCTCAAAATGTTGAGCGCGGCGCTAAATTTGTTCCGAACAAATCTGCCATTTTGTTTGAATCGAAAACCTTCACTTATCAAGAATTAAACGAACGAGTCAATCGCGCGGCTAATGGTTTGCGGACTTTGGGCGTTAGCAAAGGCGATCGCGTCGCCTTATTTCTGCCCAATATTCCCGAATTTGTCTTTGTTTATTTGGGCATTCAAAAATTAGGCGCGATCGCAGTTTCCATCAGCGCTGCTTTGAAAAGCGATGAAGTGAAATTTATTCTCAATGACTGTACCGCTTCCGTCATCGTCACGACGGAAGAATTAGTACAAAACGTTCCCATCGACGATTTGGCTTATCTGCAACATATCCTCATTGCTGAAGGAGAAACCACCGTTGGCAAAAGCCTTGCTACATTAATGGCAGCATCTTCTCCAGAACTGCAAGCTGCAAAAATGGAGCGAGACGATCCTGCCGCCATCCTCTATACTTCAGGAACGACGGGATTTCCTAAAGGCGCAGTCCTCAGCCATGGGAATGTAATTTCTAATATGTACTCCGTCAACTACTCTTGCGGAATGCGTAATGATGATAAACTTTTGCTTTATCTCCCTTTATTCCATTGTTTCGGCCAAAACTTCATTCTCAATGCAGGATTGAATGCTTGTGCGACCATTGTTTTGCAACGTCGTTTTGACCCCGAGAAAGTTTTTGAAGCCATTACTCGCGAAAAGATCACCATGTTCTTTGGAGTACCAACAGTCTTTATTCGGATGCTGGAGATGTTCCCCGATTATGACTTTAGCTCCATTCGTTTCAACTTCAGTGCGGCGGCTCCAATGAGTCCAGAAATCGTGCGTCGCTGGCAAAAAAAACACGGGCAAGTCATTTACGAGGGCTATGGATTAACAGAAACTTCGCCTTTTGCCGCTTACAATCATCCCATGCAGTATAAATTTGGTTCCGTAGGGATGCCCATTCCCAATGTGGAAATGAAAGTCGTCGATGAAGAAGATAAAGAAGTTTCTCTCGGGGAAGTAGGAGAATTGGTAATTCGCGGTCCAAATGTGATGTTGGGATACTGGAAGCGTCCGGAAGTGAATGCGGAAGTGATCAAAAATGGCTGGTTTTATACTGGGGATCTCGGCTGGATGGATGAGGACGGCTATTTTTATATTGCCGATCGCCTCAAAGACATGATTAATCTTTCCGGTTTTAAGGTTTACCCCAGCGAAGTTGAGCGGGTCTTTTATCAACATCCAGAAGTGTCAGAGGTGGCGGTTTACGGCGTACCCCATCCCACAAAAGGGGAAATGGTCAAAGCAAACGTTTGTTTGAAAGAAGGTTGTTCTGTAACAGTTGAAGAATTACAGGCTTTCTGTGAAGAACATATCGCAAACTATAAAGTGCCGAAAGTGATTGAATTGGTCACTTCTTTCCCCAAAAACCCCACCGGCAAAATTTTGAAGCGGGTTTTGCGACAACAGAATATTCGCAAGATTGCCAGTAAAAATAAACCCGTTGCATTTGCCAATTAATTGCACAACTTGTTTGGAGGAGAACTAATTTTACCTTCCTCTCCTTACTTTCCCGAACCTTTCCATTGCCACAACAATAGGAATGGGTTCAAAGACTTTTACGATCCGTTACAAAACTTAGAGCAAGAGCTTCGATGATTACACCAAACTCCCCTTTCCTACAAAAACATCCTGAAATTCAACTCCCTCTACAATCTACTCCCACTTCTGTTTCTGTCGCTGAAGCAGTAGTTACCATGCTGCGGGAATTGGGCGTAGAATATGCCTTTGGCGTGTCTGGTGGCGCGATCGCCCCCCTTTGGTCAGCTTTAGAAGCCAGCAAAATTCAAGTTTTGCATTTTCGCCACGAGACAGGTGCAGCTTTTGCCGCAGCAGAGGCTTATTTTGCCAGCGATCGCCCAGTGGTGATTTTTACGACAACAGGACCCGGACTCACCAATGCGATCACGGGCTTATTATCGGCTCGTTGGGAAGGCGCTAAAGTGATTTTTATCTCTCCTTCCACCTCCTCCCCGCAACGAGGACGGTGGGCATTTCAGGAAACCAGTGGCTATACAATGCCAGTGTCAGGATTATTTACGTCAGGTTCTCTATTCCACTATGCTCACACCCTTGAATCTGGAGAAGAATTACCCCAAGTGTCGCGACGGTTGGAAGCCGGACTCAATCAACCAGGAGGATTTGTCGCTCACGTGAGTATTCCTACGGGGATTCAATCGAGTCCAACCAAAGCGCTTCCGGCGATCGGGCGTTTGGCGATCGGCACGATGACAGCAAGTGAAGCGGAAATTGCCCAGGCTGCGGAATTGCTCTCGGAAGGCGAATTTGCCATCTGGGTTGGTTTTGGCGCGCGAAAGGCGGCGGGAATGATTCGTCAATTGGCAGAGCGATCGGGTGCACCAGTGATGTGTTCTGCCCGAGGTAAGGGCGTTTTTCCGGAAGACCATTCTCAATTTCTCGGAGTGACAGGATTTGGAGGACATGGTTCAGTCTTGAATTATATGCAGGAGTATTTACCAAAGCGGGTGTTAGTTTTGGGAACACGCTTAGGTGAGTTTACTTCTTTCTGGAGTCCGATGATGGTACCAGAGGAGGGGGGTTTTATTCATGTCGATCTCGATCCAACGGTGTTTGGTGTGGCTTACCCTCATGCAGAAACTTTGGGAATTTGTTCGGATATTGGCGCGTTTGTAACGAGTTTATTAAAGTACTTTCCTGAAGGTTCTCATCATTCCCCTCGAGGGCTGCAGCCAGAACCCTTAATCGCGCCCTCTCTGGGTCAAAGTCCGATACATCCTGAAGTCCTAATGGCGGCGATTCAAGCAGTTATTGTAGACGGTAGCGATGCGGTGGTGATGACAGAAGCGGGGAATTCTTTTGCTTGGGGAACTCATACTTTACGGTTTGCCCAACCCGATCGCTATCGCACCAGTATGGGGTTTGGCTCGATGGGTCATGCAGGAACAGGGGTTTTAGGGGCGGCTTTGGGTCGTAATGGTAAAGCTGTGGCAATTCTCGGGGATGGCTCAATGTTGATGAATAGTGAAGTAAGTACGGCAGTGCAATACGGAATTCCGGCTGTTTGGATCGTTCTAAATGATTCTCACTACAATATGTGCCATCAAGGGATGCGAATGTTGGGACATAAGCACGTCGATGCTAATATCCCCGACACGGATTTTGCCGCGATCGCTCGGGCAATGGGGGCGGAGGGCGTTCGTATTAAGTGCGAGTCTGAGGTTCGGGAGGCGCTACAACAAGCAATGCAATCTCAGATGCCTGTTGTATTAGATGTGCGGATCGATCCGAGCCAAAAGGCTCCCATCGGCAGCCGTATTAAGAGTCTGAAATCTCAAGAAAAAGTTGCGGCTTGATGAAAGGCGATCGGGGCTATAGAAGCTCCGATATTATAGTTTGTAAACAACATTGAAATTAGAAAAAAGGAGCAATAAAGAATGCGTCAACCTGTAGGAATTCGTGCATTAGCTGTCAGTTTTCCAAAGACAATTCGTACCAATGACTATTGGCGAACAAAATATCCAGAATTAGTAGAACAAGCAGAGGAGAAAAATCTGGCTAAAACTTTTTCAGTTGCAGATTCGATACCGGATAGTCCCTTCGATGTCGCCATGCGTCCATATCTTTTAGATACATTTCGAGGAACGGTAGAACGACGCATTTTAATTGAAGATGAGTCCCCTTTAATGCTTGAAAAAAAAGCAGCAACAGATGCACTTCAAGCTGCTCAATTACTTCCCGAACAGGTCGATTTAATGTTAGTGGCTTCAATCTTCCCCGAGCAGATTGTACCGGGTAATGCTTCCTATCTTGCTGGTGTTTTGGGATTGCAAGGTGCAGCATGGAATATCGAGTCAACTTGTTCTAGTGCTTTAGTGGCTCACCAAACAGCTTGTGCGTTGGTACGTTCTGGAGAGTATCGTAATGTATTGGTTGTTGTTTCTAATACTTATTCCCGTTTAGCAGATGAGCGAGATTCATTTTCATGGTTTCTTGGGGATGGCGCAGGAGCATTTGTCGTTGGCGAATTAAAAGAAAATCAAGGAATTTTAAGCACGAAAATTCTCAATACTTCTAGCAGTTGTGGTTCGTTCTTTTGCGAATTTATTAATGATGCAGAAGGCCGGGCAAAAATGATGATGCGAGCCAGCAAAGACGCGCCGCGAATGTTTCGGGATACAACAAAATTTATTCGCAAATGTTGCGATGATGCGATCGCTGCGGCGGGGGTAACGTTAGAAGAAATTGACTTTTTTATTTTCAATACTCCGATGGCTTGGTATGCAGATGTTTGTACTCGCGTTCTCGGCATCGATCCCGAACGAACAATTGATATGAACGCTAAATATGCCAATATTGGTGCTGTCCTTCCCGTATCCGGTTTATATCACGCCGCCTACGAGGGTAAAATTCGCGAAAACGATTTAGTCCTTATCTATACTATTGGCTCGTCATCCAATGCAGGAGCTTCTTTAGTGCGATGGGGAGATGTTGCGATCGGGCCTTTCCCCGAAGCCTCTATTGGAGAAGACTCTCTAAACAGCAAAGTTGCTGTAGGCGTAAGATAAAATCTAAGCGATCCTCATTGGATGGAGAGGGCTTTGACTAAAATCACTATATCCTCTCCAAATTCTTGATTTACCGTACATATCCCGTCAAACAAATAATGGGTATCGAAAATGAATAAAAACCTCAAAGGTCAAATTGCCTTGGTCACTGGAGCGAGTAGAGGAGTTGGTAAAGGGATTGCCATTGGATTAGGTGAGTCTGGTGCTACTGTTTATATTACAGGACGTACTATTAAACCGATAAACAACAACACTGATGGGAGTCTCCAAGAAACTCAAACTGCTGTTGAAAAAGCTGGAGGAACTTGCATCCCCATTCAAGTAGATCATAGTGATGACAAACAAATCCGGCAATTATTTGAACGTATTGACGAAGAACAAGAAGGAAAATTAGATATTCTCGTCAATAATGCTTATGCAGGTGGACAAACTCTACTTGATTCTTTTAGTAAATCTTTTTGGGAATCCGATCCAACTCTGTGGGACGTAGCAAATAATGTGGGGTTACGTAGCCATTATATTACGAGTGTTTATGCAGCTCGAATGATGATAAAACGCAAAACAGGATTTATTTGTAATATTTCATCATGGGCCGGTGTATCTTATGTTTTTAGCGTTCCCTATGGTGTAGGCAAATCCTCTTGCGATCGGCTTGCTTCTGATATGGCACAAGAATTGAAACAATATAATGTAACCTCTATTTCCGTCTACCCCGGAATTGTGGGCACCGAAATGACCACTAATTTTGACTGGAAAGAATATCCAGATAGTTTTAAAACTGCATTTGGCCACGGTTATTATAACTGGGAAACTCCTTTATTTACAGGACGCGCTATTGCTGCATTGGCATCAGATCCAAATCTTATTAAACAAACCGGTCGCGTCCGCATTGTCGCAGAAGTTGCACAAAAATATGGTTTTTTTGATAAAGATGGTAATCGTCCTGTATCATTTCGTTCTCTCCGATTTAGTTTGCCAATGGCAAATTCGTTTTTGAGAAAATATCCTTGGCTTGTTCCTGACATTAAAATTCCTTGGTTTATTATTTTATTGACTATGTTAAGTTCGCCAAAAATTTGACTCGCCAAGCTATCCATTGTAAACCTCGATAAATGTACTAAATATATTTTAGTGATATCTTTTTGCGCCTAGATACGGAATCAAACAAAATAAATTCTTTTGTGAGTTGCAGTTTTCAGAGCCTAATTGTTTTTTTGTGAGATTTTGTATTCTGAATAAATTATCGGTAGAATTTTTAAAAGTAGACTTTTAGAAGGATATTAAGGTTTACTTTCTTAGAATAGAAGGCATAATGGACTCATACAGTGTGTTTTTCTTGTTCTGAAATTATTTTGGGACAAAAAAAGAATAATCTGAAGATATAGCGCTCTCAATTTGTCGAGATACGCTTTTAAATAGACGAGAGCTTGCTCCATCTGAATAATACCTTTAGCATGGTACAGGGTTGCAACTCCTCTTATCGAGATTCTGTCACTTGTCTGTTGAAAAAGTTTCCTATGAACATCTCCTTACCCGGTTATCAAATCTTCCAAACCGTCCATCAAGGCAACAAAACGGTTATTTATCGCGGCAAACAGGAGTCTAATGCTCAACCCATTATCATCAAAACCCTCAAAGCAGAATATCCTACCCTAGAAGAAATTACGCGCCTGCGTCACGAACATCGCATCATTGAGTCCTTAGAAAGTGAAAATATTATTAAGGCTTACGATTTGCTTCCCTGTCAACACGGTTTAGCTTTGATTTTGGAAGAATTTGGGGGAGTCTCCTTAAAACAGTTAATTTCCGATCGCACCCTCTCAATCGACAAGTTTCTCGAAGTTGCCATTATTCTTGCTCAAA
>NZ_JAYGHV010000406.1:0-17169 GCF_034932145.1 Spirulina sp. 06S082
TGCCCATTATGGCGATCGCAAGCTGGCCAAAAAAGATATCCCCTCTTCTCTTCCCCTTGCTTCTGTTGCCGATATTGCAGCAGAATTGGGCAAACGCAAACAACCCCCGCAAAAACTAATCGGGTTTGCAGCACAAACAGGTGATATTGTCAAGCCTGCTTTAGAAAAATTATACCGAAAAAACTTAGATGCGATCGCAGCCAACCCGATTGATATACCAGACGCGGGATTTAAAAGCGAGATGAATCAAGCTATTTTCCTCGATCGCGCGGGAAGACAAGAAGCGATCGCACCGTGCAGTAAATTAGAATTAGCGCATCGCTTACTAGACTTTACCGGAAAAATCTAAAGACTAACTCAGTTATTTATATTTAACGTCCTTTTCTTCTGCGTTCGTAGCGATCGCGATACAATAACTCTAATTGTCCCCCAGACTCTTGAATAAAGGCAAATTGACGCAAGTAAAACCCCCGAAACATATTGGCAAATAAAAGAGTGACGATCGCAACAATTAAGCCAATTCCGGTAGAAATCAAGGCTTCGCTAATGCCTTGAGTAACTGCACCAGAATTACTGCCACCAATTTCGCCAATTTTTAGAGCTGCAAAGGTACGAATTAGCCCTAAAATTGTCCCCAATAACCCCAATAATGGCGAGACGCTAATAATCGTTTCAAACACCGTATTAAAGCGCTTGAGAATGGGGATTTCTGCTTGTGCGGCGCTTTCGAGGGCGAGGCGAAATGCTTCTGGGTTGGGGCGATCGCGGGACAATGCTTCTAAGAAAATACGGGCAATGGGTAATGTACTATTTTCTCGCAATATTTGCACTGTGCGAGGCGGATCGTTAGGATATATTTTTAATACTTCCTGCACAATTTTACGCTGTCGATTATTGATGCGAAACCAGAAAATTAGACGTTCGAGAATGAGGGCGATCGCAATTAAGGAAAAGAGAAAAAGAGGTAAGGCAACAATGCCCCCAGAGGTTAACCAATTAGCAGACATTTTAGCAATATTTAGGGTTTATAGATACAAATAGGAACTCGTTTATAGGCAGGTGTTCCGCTTTGGCGATCGACATTGGCAGTAAAGAGAATATTTGCTTCAGGATAAAACATAAATGCTGCCCCTTCGCGCATTCCACCGCAGATAATTTCTATCTCTTGTAGTTCTCCTGCATCTCCTTTCACATTTACTTTTTCATGTTCTTTAAATCCTGCTTTTTTGACATCACCTGCATTCATTAGAATACAATATCGATGAGGCATTCCTCGAAATTTATCGGCGCTACGATAGACAACTGTGTTATGTTGGGTATAACTGCGCCCACTTCCTAAAATAAGTATCAAACTGCGACAATTTTTAGGAATATTAAAAGATGCGCGATCGGGAAGAGATAGATCGGGAAGAGGGGTTATTTTCATCTTGGCTTTACCGGAATCTGTGGCAAATTTGGGTTCGGTAAAAATGCGCCCAGAAATCGTAAATTCTGCTTGGGTTGTATCAATTTCTCCTATCTTTTTGTAACCGGGAATTGTTTTAGCAATTAACTCTCGTATATAGCTTGTATCTTGCAGTTTCCGCCACTGTACGGGGTTTTCTCCATGACGGCGATGGGCGATTTCTGTGAGTAGTTCAACTTCCGAAACAAGATCGGAGTTTTGCTGCGTTAAATGGCTTTTTCCTTCATCATTCAAGCGCACAAAATTATTACCAGATTCTGTTGTTGTTTTGTGGGGATTTTCAAAGCGATTGAAAACGGGTAAAATTAAAGTATTTTGTTTTGCTAATCCGTGAAAATGTCCTAAGTTAGGTTTGGTGGCGACATAGAAAATTGTTTCAATTTGAGACAGTGCTTTTCTAGCTTGGTTTAAGTCGGGATTGGCTGCATAAAGATTCCCTCCCAAACAGAAAAGTGTATCAATTTTGTTCGTAAAAGCTGCATCAATTAAAGCACGAGTGTCGTAACCTTGAGTTTCCTTTAAATCATGCCCTAAAAGCTGAGAAAGTGCCTGTTTAATCTCTTCTTTTAAGCGTATTGTTACCCCCATCGATCCCACACCTTGTACGTTGGAATGTCCGCGAATGGGCATAGTCCCCGCACCTAGTTTTCCAGCATTTCCTGTTAGTAAAGCCAGGTTAGCAATGCTGCGAACATTATCAACTCCATTGGCTTGTTGAGTGATGCCCATTGCCCAAGCAAATACGACTTTATCGGAAGTCGCGATCGCGTATCCCACTTCTTCTATTTCTTCTCGAGATAACCCGCAAGTTTGGGTAATATAGTCCCAAGATTGTTCTTGGGCATAACTAACAACTTCCTCCCATCCTTCTGTATAAGATTGTAAATAATCAAGTTGGATTAAATCTTGTTCGATCGCGGCTTTTTGCAAACCGATAAATAATGCCGTATCGCTTCCGGGAATGGGTTGTAAATATAAGCTGGAAATATCAGAACCACCTTTAAGGAGAGACTTAATAGGAAACGCGGGAGAGGCGAATTTAACTAAACCGATTTCTAGCTGAGGATTGATAATAATAACCTTGCCACCGCGATCGCGCAATTTAATCAATTCATTCATCAAACGGGGATGATTTGCTGGGGCATTTGAACCGATTAAAACCACGCAGTCAGAGTGTTTTAAACTCTCTAAACTCACCATCGAAGTTCCCGATCCAAACACCTGTTTTAACCCGACTCCCGAAGCTGCATGACAGAGATCGGAACAGTCGGCGAGATTGTTACTTCCTGAAGCTCGCATAAACAACTGTAACAAGTAAGCTGCTTCATTGGAAGAACGCCCAGAACTATAACTAGCAAGGCGATCGCCTTCTCTGCGAAAAGCGCGATCGCCGATCTCGTAGACTTCCTGCCAAGAAATGCGCCGATAGTGGGTTTGTCCCGCTTCGAGAAGGAGAGGATAGCTGAGTCTACCGAGGCGATCGCACTCCAGAGAACTCAATTCCTGTAACTCTGCTACACTGTACTGCTGCCAAAACCCTTGAGGGATAGGAGGTTGCAATTCAGCCGCGATCGCCTCGACGCTTTTAGCGCACCGTTGCAAATATTCCCCTGCTTCATTAATAAAGCCACCTTTTTGTCCCCCCGTTCCCCAAGCACAAGATAAACACGCGCTTTTGTGATTTAAAGTTTGCCAAAGTTTAGCACCTTGAGGAGAGAGAGTTTGTTCTGCCCAATATTGAATTAGGGGTAAACCACCACCTGTTTGCGGCTTTTGGGAGGAAGAATTCATGGCGATCGCAAAATATTTCTGTTTGCTATTTTAACTTGTCTGGGGGCGATCGCACTCCTCAAGGATAGAGCAAGCGCGATCGTCAAACTTCAGCTAAAATAGAATGCACTGTCATAAAGCTAAAACAATGACAACTGCAACCCCCGATAAAGTTTGCTGGGCGATCGCCGATTTAGAACTCTTTTCAGACAACGAGAAACGCTATGAAATTATTGCAGGAGAACTTTTTGTGACACGCGCACCTCATTGGCAACATCAAGAAATTTCTGTGAATATTGCCGTAGAATTAAAAGTATGGTGCAGAAAAACAGGTTTGGGAAGAGTTGCAGTGGCACCTGGGGTGATTTTTTCCGATACAAATAGTGTAATTCCTGATGTAGTTTGGATTAGTCAAGGGCGATCGCAAGATATTTTTGATGATGCGGGACATCTCATCGATGCACCGGAATTAGTCATAGAAGTTTTATCGAGAAGTGCAGCAGATCGCAAGCGAGACTATGAATTAAAATTAAAGTTGTATTCTGTTCGAGGAGTGCAAGAATATTGGATTTGCGATGGAAAAAAGCAATCTCTACAGGTTTATCGTCGCGAGAATGGAGTATTAAAATTAGCCGTTACGCTTCTTCAACAAGACACATTAACCAGTCCTTTGTTACCTGAATTTAGTTGTTTGGTGGAACGATTTTTTTCTTGAGGTGCTTTTGGGAAGGGAATGCGATTTTTAATCATTTTTTTGATTTGACAAAAGGATAGAAGTTTAGCGAAGTAAACCCCTATCGTGTAGCTGTTATTTATCGTTATATTTAGCTGTTGGGAGGCTTTAACCAGAAATACAGCGCAAGGAGCAAACCAGAAAGCATTAGCAACCAAGGCGATTGTGCTAGAGTGGTGATGATAAGAACAATTTCCAATAGGAGTTTGATATCTTCCATTTTATTTGTCTGTGAATAATTTCCATGACTTGGAAGGTTAGCAATGAAAGAACGACGAATTCTGACCTTTAGCAATCGCAGATAGCTGCGCCAATAGGCGCAAACCCTTAATTTTCTGTTAGCTAATCCCATACCAATCCTCCAAGTCGTGTAATTTTGGGTTATTTAGTTTGTCAATGGTACTATAAAACTGTACTAAGTCCATTGAATCTAATATAATTCATTTGTACGTACTATGTCAAGTGTACTATGCTAGATTCCTGAAATTTTCCTGCATATAGCCAAACTGAGAGACATAGCCTTAAATAATTTAGGCAAAATACTTAAGGCTATAGTAGGAAATTAGAGTTGCAAGAGTAAAAGCGGTCATGTCTAAACAAAGTCCATCACTGGGGGAACGCATAACATCACTCCGTAAACAAGCAGGTCTCACCCAATTAGAACTTGCAACAATGGTTGGTGTGACTGAAAATACGATTGCTAATTGGGAAACAGAAAGAAGTGGCTCAGATTGGTTTGACAGAATAGCCAAGCTCTGTAAGGCTCTTAACTGTACTTTTGAAGATATTATTACTCTCCCAGATGTAGATTCAACGCTACAAGAAACACCTAAAATATCGGAAAAATACCTTTCTTTGCATGATGAATTAACAAAAACTACAAATAATACTGATTATCCCGAACAGATAACATATAATACATCTTTAATCGAAAAAGAAAAACTCACACCTCCACAAAAAGAGCTATATGATTTCTTGGTTGAATATATTAGAACAGAACAACATACTCCATCGATTCGTCAAATGATGCGAGCAATGAATTTAAAAAGTCCTGCCCCTATTCAAAGTCGTTTAGAGCGTTTGCGGAATAAAAAGTATATAGACTGGACAGAAGGAAAAGCAAGGACTATTCGTATTCTTTATCAGCCTCAAAAAACAGGACTCCAAGTTGAGGGTACAATTGCTGCTGGTAGTCTAATTGAGCTATTTGCAGATGAAAAGGAGACTCTTGATATTACTTTTATCTTACATCAATCCAGTTTTTATGCTTTGAGAGTAATGGGAAATAGTATGATTGACGATATGATTCAAGATGGCGATTTGGTAATAATGCAAAGACATCTTAACCTTGATATTCCTAGAAATGGTGAAATTGTTGCGGCTCGGGTTGACGGTTGTGGAACAACACTAAAACGATATTATAAATTTGCCGATCGAGTAACATTAAAACCATCAAATTCTAACTTCAATGTAATTGAGTGTGATGCTAACAAAGTTGAGATTCAAGGTATTCTTATTGCTGTATGGAGAGACTTTCTTTATAAGCCCAAATAGAGACAAGACAATAGTTCAATAACTTATAAAAATGACAGCAACTATACTCATTCCCCAACACTCAAAAACCCTCTCCTTAGAAGACTGGCTAGAAAATCCCCCAAAACGTACCGAGTGGGTGAATGGAGAATTAATCGCAAAAAATAGTGCAACTTTAGAACATGGAAAAATCCAAAGTCGTTTGAGTTATTATTGGACAAATTATAAAGATTTAAGCAGTCAAAGAGGATCGGTTTATATTAGTCCTCCCTGTCGCACTCAGGAACAAGGACGTTCTCCCGATGTTGCTTATTTAACCCCAGAATTGGTTGCAGAATATGGCGATGCGAAAGTTCTTCCGCGTAGTTTTCCCCTCACTGCTGAAATTGTTTCCCCCACCGATTTTGCTGAAGATGTTATCGCCAAAGCTGAAGAATATTTGCGATCCGGTGCGGAAGAAGTTTGGTTAGTTTTTCCTGAAAATTGCTGGGTTATTGTTGTTACCTCAGCAAACAAACAAATTTTTACATCGGGAGAAACTGTCAGTACGCAAAAAGTTCTCCTTGGCTTTAAGATTGCGATCGATGAACTATGCTGTTAAGTCTTGATTAAAGATTGAGTTTTAAATGTACCAAGCTGCGATCGCATAGCCTGAGAAACTCATTTCCAGATTAATCTTGTCAATCCTAGACACGATTGGCAGTCCAGAATAAAATTAAGATTGCTATAGAAGTGACTTACTACACATTTTTTTTACCCTCTTCTTGTTAGTGTTGAACGTTGCTTGCTATCTTTGAGAGGAAAATTGGTATGAATCAAAGACCGTTTTTATCCCTATCGCGACGACAAGTCATGCGAGGTTTGCTGGCATCCACGGCATTTGGTGTCGCTCGCTTAACGGCTGGGTGTAGTTCTTCAGGAGATAGCGCAGATGATGCTACAGATGATGCTGCATCTAAAGGAAGTGACGACCTCGTTGTTGGCTTTATTTACGTCGGACCCAAGGATGATTACGGTTATAACCAGAGTCATGCGATCGGTGCAGCAGCGATGGCGGAAATTCCAGGCATTAAAATAGTCGAGGAAGCGAATGTTCCCGAAACCAACGCCGTGCAGGAAACCATGCGGAGTATGATCGAACTTGATGGCGCAAAGATTCTCTTTCCTACCTCCTTTGGCTACTTCGATCCTCACATTTTGGAACTGGCAGAAGAGTTTCCCGAGGTGCAGTTTTTCCACTGTGGTAGCGTCTATGATGAAAAGGTTCACCCCCCCAACGTTGGCAGTTATTTTGGCTACATTGACGAAGCGCAATATATTGCGGGGATTGTCGCCGGCCAAACCACCAAAACTGATAAGCTAGGCTTTATTGCAGCGAAACCCATTCCTCAAGTTCTTCGCAATATTAACAGTTTTACCCTAGGTGCGCGCTCGGTTAACCCGAAAGCGACCGTGCAAGTTATTTTTACAGGGGATTGGTCTCTCCCGGTGAAAGAATCCGAAGCGACGAATAGTATGGCAGATCAAAGCATTGATGTTGTCACCTGTCATGTAGATAGTCCCAAAGTGATTATGGAAACCGCAGAGAAACGCGGTATTTACTGCTCCGGTTATCACACCGATCAAGCACCCTTAGCCCCCAAAGGCTATCTCACCGGAGCCGAGTGGGATTGGTCGAGCGTTTATACTCAATATGCGAAAGACCTTCTCGACGGCAAAACCTTGATGGATGGGGGTATTCCTCACTTACTGCGAGGAGGATTCTCCGATCGCTTCTGTACCCTCTCAGCCTATGGCCCTGGGGTCAGCGAGGAAGTCCAAGCAGATGCCAACGCAGTCAAAGAGAAGCTCACCGCGAATGAGATGGCGATCTATGAGGGGGAAATCAAAGACAACACGGGGAAAGTGCAAATTCCCTCCGGTAAGAAATACGACCAAAAGGCGATCGAATTAGAGCAAATGGACTGGCTGGTGGATGGTGTAGATGGTAAAGTTGCGGGGTAAGTCATGATCCGAATGCAATCTTGGCGCAGGACGCTAGAATTTATCTGTATTCCCCTAGGGGCAATGCTTGTAGCCTTTTTCGTCTTTGGCATCTTTTGTGCTTTTGCTGGTGCAAATCCTTTTGGGGTTTATCATTCGATTTATCGGGCAGCTTTTGGCAGTTGGAGCGCCTTCCAAAATACCCTGATTCGCGCTTCTCCCTTGATGTTGAGCGCCCTTTGTACAATTCTGCCCGCACGACTGGGACTGGTGATTATCGGCAATGAGGGGGCGATCGTCTTGGGGGGTTTGGGAGCCGTTGCAGTAGGATTAGCCATTCAAGGCGCTGCGCCCATTGTCGTGCAACTAGGTATGGCTTTGGGAGGAATAGCGATCGGCGGTCTTTGGATCGCCATTGTTGGCATTTTGCGCCATTACCGAGCGGTGAATGAGACGATTAGTAGTTTGTTAATGAATTACATTGCGATCGCCTTACTCAATCAATTGGTAGAAGGTCCCATGCGGGATCCCAGTTCCCTCAATAAGCCTTCTTCCTACCCGATCGCCGATGTGAATATGCTGGGAAATCTGCCAGGAATGCGGGTCCATTACGGCTTGCTCTTCGGGATCATTGCCTGCGTGCTGGCCTATATTTTAATCCAGCGTACAACTTTTGGCTTTGCTGCAAGGATGGCTGGGGGTAACTTACGTGCCGCAAAAATTGCCGGGCTTCCCGTGGGGAAACTCACTATTGCCATTTGTTTTCTAGGGGGTGCTTGCGCGGGACTTGCCGGGATGGTAGAAGTGGCAGCAGTTCACGGTCGCGCCAATATATCTCTCAACTCTAATTATGGCTATGGTGGGGTTCTCGTTGCCTTTGTAGCCCGTCAAAATCCCCTCGCTGCCATTCTCGTCTCGATTATGTTAGGGGGAATTCTGGCCAGTGCTGGGATTTTACAGAGGAGTCATGGCTTACCCGATGCCACGGCTTTAGTCTTTCAGGGATTGGTTTTTCTGTCCATTCTCTATAGTGACTCTCTCTATGGTCGCTTTGATTTTTTCAAAGAGCGGGCGATCGCCACTTCGGAAGTTTAGCAGGAAATTAAATGATGAGGAGTATCGAATCATGGCTGAAGCCCTAGGCTGGTTGGGAGTTCCCCTCGGCATTATCGCCGGAACCTTGCGAGGGAGTGCGCCCTTTCTCTTTGTGAGCTTAGGAGAATGCCTCACAGAAAAAAGTGGCAAAATCAACCTCGGCCTCGAAGGAACATTACTGATGGGAGCTATGAGCGCTTATGGGATTTCCTATTTAACAGGCTCTCCTTGGCTCGGAGTTTTGTCTGCTGGGGTTGCGGGTTTGCTTTTTGGTTTCATCCACGGCTTTCTCTCCCAACAGCCTCGGGTCAACGATGTGGCGGTGGGCATTGCCATGATTATCTTTGGCAGTGGTTTGGCGTTTTTCTTGGGTAAACCCTTTATCCAACCTTCTGCACCCCAACTTCCCACCTTAGATTTAGGCGCATGGAGTCAGAGTCCCCCCGTGCAAGCAGCCTTACAGATTAGCCCCTTATTTCTCATTGGGGTGGCGATCGCCCCAGTTATGCAGTGGTTTTTCCGCTCCACCCGTTGGGGTTTACTGATCCGTGCCGTGGGAGATAGCCCCGATGCTGCCCGTGCAATGGGGGTTTCCATTTATAAAGTTCGACTTTTGAGCATTATGGCGGGTAGCTTCCTCGCTGGCATTGGCGGTGCGTCTTTATCTCTCTATTATCCCGGCAGTTGGAGCGAGCGCATTTCTAGCGGTCAAGGGCTAATGGCGGTAGCACTGGTGATTTTTGCCAAATGGAGACCGATGCAATGCTTGTATGCCTCCCTTTTATTCGGGGGAGCCCAGGCGATCGGCCCCGCATTACAGTCCGTGGGCATCGATTCCTACTATTACCTCTTTAATGCCTCCCCTTACATCTTGACCTTGCTGATTATGGTGATTACTTGTTCCCCTAAACGCACTCTAACGGGAGTTCCAGGCGCTTTAGGACGGACAAATGAATCGCGATTATGAGAAAAAAATGGAGAACTTATATTATGGAACAATTTGTCACCGCCGACCCCTATCCCTATCCTTACAATGGGGATTTGCGACCCGAAAATACAGTGCTGCTAATTATCGATATGCAGACGGATTTTTGCGGCATCGGAGGCTATGTCGATCGCATGGGTTACGACCTTTCCCTAACCCGCGCACCGATTGAACCAATCGGCAAGGTACTCTCGATGGCACGGGAAAAGGGTTTTCACGTCATGCACACCCGGGAAGGACATCGCCCGGATTTAGCAGACCTACCCGCCAACAAACAATGGCGATCGCGGCAAATTGGAGCAGGAATCGGCGATCCGGGTCCCTGCGGTCGCATTTTGGTACGAGGGGAACCGGGCTGGGATATTATTCCCGAATTGGCTCCTATTACTGGAGAAGCCATCATTGATAAACCAGGGAAAGGCTCTTTCTACGCCACGGATTTAGATTTGTTGCTAAAAACCAAAGGCATCGAAAATATCATCCTCACAGGCATTACTACCGATGTTTGCGTCCATACCACCATGCGGGATGCCAACGATCGCGGCTATGAATGCCTAATGCTTTCCGATTGTACGGCGGCAACGGACTATAACAACCACCTCGCAGCACTACAAATGATTAAAATGCAGGGGGGTGTTTTTGGTAGCGTCGCCACCTCCACCGCCTTGCTGGAAGTCATGGCAACATTTCCCGATTTATAGACCCCTCGATCCTTGCTTTGGAGTAACCCCGATGTCATCCTCTTCCGTTATCGAGAAATCTTTACCACCAGACCTAGAAGCGATTAATCTGAGCAAGCATTTTGGAACCTTGGTCGCCCTAGATAAAGTCTCCTTGCATCTCAAACCCGGCAGTTTCCATGCCCTCCTCGGGGAAAATGGCGCGGGAAAAAGTACCCTCGTCAAATGTGTCATGGGCTTCTATCAGCCCACCTCGGGGGATGTGTGCGTAGGGAAACAATCTCGCGGCATCAAAAATCCGGCGGCGGCGCATCAACTGGGTATCGGCATGGTTTATCAGCATTTTACCTCAGTTCCAGCCATGACCGTAGCGGAAAATTTGGTTTTATCTCGCTTTGAAGGTTCCCCCCTGATTAATTGGCAGCAGGAGAGGGAGCAACTCGGTGCTTTTATGGATACTGCACCGTTTCACCTGCCTTTAGAGCGACCTGTGGGGGAATTGGCCGCAGGAGAGAAGCAAAAGCTGGAAATTCTCAAGCAACTCTATTTGCAAAGCCGTATTTTGATTTTGGATGAACCCACCTCGGTATTAACCCCCGATGAAGCAGACGAGGTGTTGGGACTTTTGCGAGAGGAAGTCACAAAAGGGAAACTGAGCGTGCTGATGATTTCCCATAAGTTCCGAGAGGTGACGGCTTTCGCTGATGAAGTTACCGTTTTACGCAAGGGAAAACTGGCAGGCCAAGGACTGGTCAAGGAATTAACCGTTGCTGACATGGGAGCAATGATGTTGGGGGAGGCGCGAGAGGTGAAAACCGTTGCCAAAACCACTTTGGAGAATCCTGCTCCGGTTTTAGAGTTACGGGAATTAGGGGCGGATAAGGATAATGGGTTGCCTGCCCTGGAGCGGATTAATCTGACGGTGAATAAGGGGGAAATTGTTGGTATTGCTGGGGTTTCGGGGAATGGTCAAAAGGAATTAGTAGAGGTTTTGTGCGGGCAGCGATCGCCTACTACCGGACAAGTTTTCGTTAACGGTCAACCCTATCAGCCGACGCGCAAGGAAATGACAAAGCATCAGGTTTATGTCCTGCCGGAGGAACCGTTACAGAATGCCTGCGTTCCTCACATGAGTGTTGCGGAAAACTTGGCTTTGCGAACCTTCGATCGCCCTCCCCAGTCTAAACGAGGATTCTTATTTCTCAATGTGATTCGGCAAATGGCTCGAGCCTTGATTGAAACCTTTTCTATTCGCACTCCTTCGGCACAAACGCCAGTGGGCAATCTTTCGGGGGGAAATGTACAACGGACGGTGCTGGCGCGGGAATTGTCTTCTGAGACGATTCAGCTATTAATTGTCTCAAATCCTTGTTTTGGTCTAGATTTTTCGGCGGTAGAATACATTCACAGCCAAATTTTAGCGGCTCGCAATCGCGGTGTGGCGATTCTTTTGGTGAGTGAAGACCTTGATGAACTCTTGATTCTAGCCGATCGCCTTTTGGTGATGAGTGAAGGAAAGTTGGTCTATGAAAGCGCGATCGCCGACGCGGATCTCGCTACCATTGGCCATCGCATGGCGGGTCATTAATAGAATACTAAGAAGGAGTTCACCATGCTAGGGAGCATGGCTGGAAGTGCCAATAGAGAAAACAAAGACTGTTACTTGGCTTTTTAGTATTGTGATTGAATCTCTTTTATGGTAAACACAGATTGAAACTTAAGACCCTCTTCCTCATACAATTGTGCTCCTCCTTGCTGTCTATCTACCAAAGTAATTATTTGATCGACTTTGTATCCAACATCTCTTAGTCGCTTTACTGCTTTCATTGCCGAAGCCCCAGTTGTCACCACATCCTCTAAAACAACTACCTCTGTACCTAATTCTAGGGTAGGACCCTCGATATAGGCCATTGTTCCATGTCCCTTTGCCTCTTTACGAATAATAAAAGCTGAGATGGGACGGTTTTCGTAGGCTGACACAATACTCACAGATGTTACAATTGGGTCAGCCCCAAGAGTTAAACCTGCCACTGCTTGGGCTGTTTTGGGCAGCATAGCAAACAATAGGCGGCCTGTTGCTAATGCTCCAAAGGGATTAAGGATCACTGGCTTGGCATTAATGTAATAAGAACTACGCTGCCCTGAAGAAAGAACAAAATCACCTTCTTTATAGGCAAGAGTGCAGAATAAGTTTAGTAAGTATTGACGAACGATGGAAATGTCAGTGGCATGAACTGCATCTTTAGTTTCAGTCCATATATCAATTGAGTTAGTCATAGGGGTTTTAATGACACTGAAGAATGTTATACTGAGGCCTAACTTTATTTTATAGCAATTCAGTACCTTACACACTTTATTACAAAACCATGCTGACAGCAGACGAATTATCCTTGATTTCTAGACAATTAAAACCTAACCCTACCTTAGCTTCAGAACTACTTGAAATTTTTCAAGATATTTTTAATAATCCGCAATATCAACAATGGTTGAAATCGGAACAGTTTTTGGGACAACTATTTGAGGTTGATGAAAAGTATCGCGACCATGAATTTTTCAACAAAAATGGTTTAGTGAAAGATGGCAAACTGCAAGTGAAAATCAATTCTTTGCAAGACCGTATTTTTTTAACAGATGGTTTATGGATTCCCAAACAATATCGGGTCTTTCCTTTCTCTGATGAAAGCGTCAACTTGCTGCGACACATGGAGGAAAAGCGTTTGGACGAAATAGCCACCACTTTAATAGATTTCTCCTGTGGATGTGGCCATCATGGTTTATCAGTTTCAGAAATACAACAAAGGTATTCATTTGATGTCAGTCATAGAGCCGTAATTTATACTTTAATTAATAGTATTCTCAATGAGATACCAAATGTTTTTATTAAACAAAATGATATAAGAGGTGGAATTCCCAAAGAGCTTAGTAAGTTAGTTACTCGCAACATTTTATTTTTAACCAATATGCCTTTTGCTATTGCTCCACTTCCCAACGTTTTGCCGTTAGCGGCTGATGGAGGTATAACGGGTGCAACTTGGAGTTTTAAGGCATTAGAAGCTATTCATAAATTTGCCATGAATAACCTAGATAAAGATAGTATTCATGCTTCAATGCTCTGCTATACAGTTGGGAATAAGCAACAAGATAAGTGGGAAGTTATTGATAAAGCAGAACAACTATTTGGAAAATCAAAAGTCTCATGGAAATTACTGGAAGATCAAACAATGTGGCGTATCAATGGAAAAAAAGAACAGCCAAATCCGATGAATTTAGCTGAAGGATTAGCTAAAAAGGCTGATTGCAAATTTTATGTTAGCGATGAGGATAGAGAGCGAGTTCGCACTGAGTATCATAATCTAGCAAAGAGCCTCAATAATTCGGACTGGGAATATCTTGGATACGGAATAATAGACATTCGGCTTTGAACAAAGGAACTCAACAAAAGCGATCGTTTAACAAAATCATTGCTAAAAGTTCTACGGTAGCAGGAATGATTTGCTCATCAATATCAAAATCCTCTGTATGATGACCTCCACAAATAGGAGTTCCTATACCGAAATACGTTGCTTTTCCTCCATTAGATTGAACTTTATTCATCCAAGTTGCAGCATCGTCACTAGCTCCAAATGATTCCCCTATTTCTATTCTTTTTTGAAACAGTGGTATTAATTTTGCTGCTTCAATAATTTTATTCGCTAATTCTGGATCTGAGTTTCCTAAAGGAGAAGCTCCTACAATATCTGTATGAAAACTGGCATTATATTTCTGAGCAATTGAATCAATTAATTCTTCTAGTTCTCTTTTTAATTGGTCATGTGCTTGGTTATCAACGGCTCTAATTTCCATATCTAAAGTAGCATTGGGAGCTATGATATTTCTGGCTTCTCCTCCAACAATCTTGCCAATATTAACCCTAGCTTGGCTACGATATTTTTCGTTTAATTCTTTGCATTTTAACTTGGTTTCGCACGCACAATCTAAAGCATCAATTCCTTCTTCAGGAGCAGCAGCAGCATGGGCACGTCTTCCAATATATTTCAAATTGATTTTAGTCGTATGGAGCAGCTTATTCCAGCCCCCAATAATTTCTCCTAATTTTTTGGCTTTAACTCCTACATGGTAAGTATAAAGTTCTTGAACATTATCAACTATACCGCTTTCGACCATTGACACTGCTCCGCGAACACCTTCCTCAGCAGGTTGAAAAATAATTTTGACCGTTCCAGAAAGTTCTTTTTGAAATGATTGAAGAGTTTGAGCAATGCCTAAACCAATTGCTGCATGAACATCGTGACCACAAGCGTGCATCACACCATAATTTCTAGAAGAAAATCCTTGAGATGCGGGAAAATGCCTCTCTTCTTGCATTTCCAGAATTGGGAGAGCATCAATATCGCACCGAATTGCTCGAATTGTCCCTGTTTTTTCTCCCTGTATTGTAGCAACTACACCTGTAAAGCCTTCTTTGATTTTGTCAAGAATTTCTTCCTTATCTGGAAATTTTGTAACTACCTCAGCAAAATGTTTTTTCATTTCTTCTTGAGGTGGAAGTCCCATTCTTAAATT
Source organism: Spirulina sp. 06S082 (assembly GCF_034932145.1). Taxonomy (NCBI): domain Bacteria; kingdom Bacillati; phylum Cyanobacteriota; class Cyanophyceae; order Spirulinales; family Spirulinaceae; genus Spirulina; species Spirulina sp. 06S082. The sequence goes on from NZ_JAYGHV010000406.1 coordinate 14,808, forward strand.
GGGAGTATGAATCCCGCGACCAAATTCTACATCAATCCCATTTTCTTGAAGGAATTCAATAATTTTAACTGTTGTTTCGTACTCCAGCCAACCCATTTCTGGGAACGTATGGAATGAGCGACGATGTTGAATCCAGAGTTGCTCCTTGTTTTGAATAAAAGATTTTATTCTTTTTTGAATAGATTCCATGATGTCATTTATGGTAGAGTTAACAAATTTGTTATCACACTTTAGTCTTGAGCGGTAATGCAGTAATAAATTTTATTTTTTTCTAACTGCTAACCAGATATAATGCAAATGGGTTAGTCCTTTGTCAATCATTGTTGTATCAATCCATTGTTGGTAGTCTTTTAGAGTCTTTCCTTTCTTTTGGAATCGCGTATAAAAAGGTTCATCATTGTAACGAGCAATCATATATTGAACGTCCATAGGAGCTTTAAAAGATTTTTCTCCGTTAACTCTCCATACTAAAGCATCAGGAATTGATTGTAGTTTAGATACAATTTCATAATTATTTTCTGGAAAATAATCGGCGAAAGTTTCTAGTAATTTTATTGGTTTTTCTTTATCACCCAAACTATAGGATAGCATTAAAAACACTCCTCTTTCCTTGAGTAAATAAGCGGCATTTTCCATATTTTTATGTGAAATTCGGCTTCCATCTTCTCCACCGTGTGAATGTTCAAAACTAATTTCTGGTGGATTCATTGAGAAGGGAGGATCAGCACAAACTAAATCCACTTGTCCTTGCCAACTTTCCCATTCTCGTCTAGTATCATCTCCGCGATCATAATCATTAATATCGCGAATTGCATCCCACTGAAGAACTCTAAAACGTTTTTGTCTCTGATTTAAGGTATTTATATGATTTAAGGTAGCATTATATTCGGCATATTTCAAAGCGCGTGGATTATTATCGAATCCAATCACTGTACTCCGTGGATAGAGTTTAGCTAAACAAAGTCCAATCGAACCAGCACCGCAACATAAATCAACAATAATTTCAGGTTCGTCTGTCGTTCTTATAAATTGATGATATAGTTTTAACCACTGTTCAGCTTCATCACAATAAGGAAATACTCGTTGCTTATTGTGTTCAGGGAAATCTGTACAAATGAATATTGGGTCTGTGTAACTTGTTCGATCGATCACGTTAATCTGGCACGTGGACTCTACGTTAATGAAATCTTGATAATCTATAATTAAGCCAGCATCTATTAGAGGTTCTAAAGAATCAACACAGTCCTCAAGTTGTTTTTTTCCCATAGGTTCCCCATAAGGTTTTTTTGACTGGAAAGTTTTTTTGAAAATATCATCATGATTCTTCCATAATTTTTTCAGAGTCTGGTAAGTTTCAGGAGCTGGTTTTTGATTTTCTGGAAAGTTTTGCATTAGTTAAACCTCTAATAGAAAGGACGTTGAGCTAAGATAATATATCCTAAATTAGGATCTTCAAAATCAGATTTATTTTTTCCTTCTACAATATCAAAAAGATAATCTTTTCTAGTATCTTTTGTCTTGCCTACTACATAATATTCTATATGTTCAAAACGTGCTTGTTTAAGTAACTCTACTATTTCTTCAACATTAAGAAAATGGGCAACTCCCATTTCTATATCTACCATAATTCGCTCTGCATTAAAACTAGACGTACCATCCGGATCGGCGATTGCTAATATTCCTCCTGGAACTAACAAATCTCTAATAGTTCTAAGTATTTCTAACTTGAAATCAATAAGAAACTCGTCAAGAAACTGATCAATATTTTTTTGGCTAGACCTTCCTTGAATCGCTTTCGTAATCTCATCAATAGCTTTATAGAAGCCGTTAGAATCCAATTTCTGTGGATTGCGAAAATACTCTGCAAAGGCCTTAGCCTTAAAATATTCTTCTGTTGAGTTAGTGATCGGTTCTGAATTAGAGAGATTTAAAATACTTTTAAGGCTTTCTATAAAATTCTCAATTTGTTGTGGAGAGAAAAAGTTACGCCCAGAAAATAAATGAGCTTTCAGGGCATTTCCATTAGGTACATGATGAAAAGCATACGAGCAGATAAAAAAGTGAACAGATTTTTTGTATATTCTTTCCTGTTCTAATTTCTTGATTCCTTGAAACATATTTTCAGCAATAATAAGTTCTTCTTTTCCATTCCAAGGAAATAAAGGAAAATCCCTAAAGAAAGAGCTTCTTGAATCAGCATTTGCCTTCCCCAATAAAAAATCTTTTGCTCTAGCTGCAAAACCAGGATTTATTTCATATCCTAGGTATTGAACTTTTAAGGATTGGATACATTGATCAAATCCTTGTCTTTTCCAATCATCTTCTAATCTTCGCAAAACCGTTTGAGTAGTATTTGCGCTTC
>NZ_JAYGHV010000407.1:0-16424 GCF_034932145.1 Spirulina sp. 06S082
CCTTCCTCGTAAACACCAATGCGGTAATGGCTGTGAGGTTGCGGCGTAAAATTACAGACACAAAGGAGATAATCTTCAGGATCGTTACTGCGACGAAGGAAAGAAACCACACTATGACGACTATCGCTGCAATCTACCCATTCAAAGCCCTCTTGTTCGTAATCCTTCTGATATAATGCCGGCTGACTCTTATATATTCCATTCACATCGCTAAAGAACTGCTTCAGCTTCTTGTGATTGTCATATTCCAACAAATGCCAGTCTAGATCCCCCCAAATATTCCACTCATCCCACTGACCGAACTCCATGCTCATAAACATTGTTTTCTTACCAGGGTGAGCGAACATATAAGCAAACAAAGCTCGGACATTAGCAAACTTTTGCCACTCATCCCCCGGCATCTTACCAAGGGTACTGCTCTTACAGTGGACGACTTCATCGTGAGATAACGCTAACATATAGTTCTCACTATGATTATACCACATACTAAAAGTGATATTATTCTGATGGAACTGGCGGAACCAGGGATCCATGTTGAAATAATCCAACATATCGTGCATCCACCCCATATTCCATTTCAGATTAAAGCCCAAACCCCCCACATAAGTCGGCCAAGATACCATCGGCCAGTCCGTTGACTCTTCCGCGATGGAAAGAATACCAGGATAATAGCTGTAGAGAACGCTATTGACCTGACAAATGAAATCTCGAGCCTCGAGGTGTTCGTGGCCGCCGTATTTATTCGCCGTCCATTCCCCATCTTTACGCAAATAATTCCGATAGAGCATCGAGGCCACCGCATCTACCCGTATGCCATCGATGTGATATTTATCAAACCAAAAGAGAGCATTCGCGACAAGGAAATTGCGAACTTCATTGCGTCCGTAATTAAAAACTAATGTCCCCCATTCCTTATGTTCCCCAATGCGAGAATCTTCATATTCGTAAAGGTGAGTCCCATCAAAAAATGCCAATCCGTGACGGTCTTTGGGGAAGTGACCCGGAACCCAATCCACCAATACCCCAATGCCGTTTTTATGGCACTCGTCCACAAAATACATGAAGTCTTCGGGAGACCCATAACGGGAGGTGGGGGCAAAATATCCCGCTACCTGATAACCCCAGGACCCATCGTAGGGATGTTCCGCAACGGGAAGTAATTCAATGTGAGTATAGCCCAACTCTTTCACGTAAGGAATGAGACGTTGAGCGAGTTCGTAATAAGTCAGGTATCGCGCTCCTTCCTTTTGTTCGTTCGCTTGAATGGAAGGACCTTCACCCTGAAGATATTGAGCGGGATGGTCCATTGCTTCGTGCATCCAAGACCCTAAATGAATTTCATAGACAGAAATCGGTTGGTTGAGGGTATCGGCATTGCGGCGCTTTTCCATCCAGTCTGCATCGGTCCACTGATAAGTCTCTAAATCGGCGACAATGGAAGCCGTATTTGGTCTGACTTCTTGCCAAAACCCATAGGGATCGCTTTTTTCATAGATATGTCCGTCCCAGTTTTTGATTTCATATTTGTAATGTTCGCCAACTTTGATCTCGGGAATGAATAAGTCCCAGGTTCCGCCATCGAGTTTCCGCATTTGATGGTGGCGACCGTCCCAACTGTTAAAGTCCCCTAAAACCGAAACGTTACGAGCATTCGGAGCCCAGACAGCAAAATAAACTCCTTTAATGCCATTTTGCTCCATGGGATGAGCGCCCATTTTTTCGTAAATGCGGTGATTATTGCCTTCACCAAAGAGATGTAGGTCTAAACTGCTCAAGACGGGAGATTTAAAGGCATAAGGGTCATAAACAACGCGATCGCGTCCTCCTTCGCGAATGCGGAGTTGGTAATGATCCAGGGTTTCCCCGTCAATCTTGCACTCGAAAAAGTTGGGGTGATGAACCGACTGCATGAGGTATTCTTGGCGATCGTCGGGACAAATAACCCAGGCTTTTTCGGCATTGGGGAGATAGGCGCGAACGACCCAACTCTGAACTTTTCCGTTTTGTTCGAGGGGATGGGGTCCGAGAACTTCAAAGGGGTCGTGATGCTGATTCCAAACGATTTTGTTAACTTGTTCTGGGGCAATCATGTTGGCTTCTATAATAAGGGCTGTTTATCTTAGAGGAGTAGGTTTGGTCGAGAACGCCGTTTGTTTCGATGTTTATTAATATATTGTAATATTTCGCCATTTGCGAAATATTCTCCAATTTTGATGGGTTGAGGAAAGATGGAGGCGATCGCGCTCCTGTTTCTCTAGGGACAAAATTTAGGGGGTGTTTGGGGATATATGGATAGGGGATAGGCGCGATCGCCCAATATTGATTCAAGGGTTGTATTTTTCCTCTTGACACCTCACCCCCGAACGGTTGCTTCAATGCTAGGCTTTAAAAGGGTGTGTATCATCTTGCCAGCCCATTGTTCAGTTACATTTCTGGGGAACTTCGGTGATCGTCATAACCTTGTTGCATCCTAGTAAATCAGCCCCGGTTCAAAGTTGGGTATTCGAGTCCGAAGCGGAGCTTACCCTCGGACGTGGCAGCCAAAACGATGTTGTCTTATACAGTGCTGTGGTCTCTCGCCGCCATGCTAAATTACAACAGATCGGATCGCAGCAGGGCAATGCGATCGCGGAACCGCAACTATCCCATGATGATAGTGCCTCTTGGGAAATTGTTAATTTTGGGGCTAATGGCACTTATGTTGACGGGAAGGTTCTGGCGAAGGAGCAAGAAACGATTCCCGTATATGATGGTACGATCGTTCGTCTCGGGGAAACCGGTCCGAAAATTCGCATTCGTCTCGGTGCTGTCGATCCCAGTACCCTTGGCAAAGTTGTCAGACGGCGATCGTCACTCTCTCCCAATCTCGAATTCCCTCGTGAGCAAAAAGCTCGCAGTACTTTTTTAAGGGCAAAATCTGACCCCGCCCCCCCCGATTCGACCACAAATATCGATTAAACTCAGAACAATTCCGGTCTCGATCGTTGAATTTAAAAATTTAAAGCGCGATCGTTTCATCATCATTTGCGCCATCCAATAAATCGTCGAGCATGGATAAGTCTACCACGGGTGCTTCGGGTTCTTGGATAGTATCGTCATTACTGTTAGCTGTCGGAGGATAATCTCCCGCAATCACCGTATCATCCTCGCTACCGATGTTCATCAAGGATTTTTCTGGAGCTGCTAAGGTATTATCTTCGTTGCCAACATAGGGAACTTTGGGTTGAGGATCGGCAAGGGTAGGGGCATGGGGACTCATGCCAATATCTGCTGCTCTCGGTTCATTCCATTCACTGGGGAGCAAGGGTTGTCCTTCTGCACTTTCTATTTTCACCTCTGCATCCGAGTTAGCGAGTTCGGGATATCCCATTTCATTCGCTAATAATTCCGAGGTGAGGGTTTGACTATAATCGTGAAATTCTTGCCGAGAAAAGAAGGCTTGATTTTCTTTGGCTTGTTGGCTTTGCACTTTGTCTAGTTCAACTCCAGATAAGCAGGCTTTATGTAAATTTGTTCCGGCTAAATTGGCACCTTTTAAATTAGCACCGGAGAGATCGGCCTCTTCTAAGTTTGCTTGACTTAAATTGCAATGGGAGAGATTAGCATCGGCTAAAGTGGCGCGAGAAAGGTTTGCCCCCGAGAGGTTTGCTCTGGTTAAATTGGCACGACTGAGATCTGCCAAGGTTAGATTGGCTTGGGATAGGTTTACCTCACACAATACAGCACCGCTTAAATAGGCCCCGATCAATTGCCCTCCGCGCAAATTTCCCCGCGTCCAAAAGTAGTTGGGGGATAAGGCTTCAATGCGAACGATCGCCCGCCAGAGGCGATCGGCTTCAAAGGTTTCGGGATAGTCGGGTTTGCCGCAAGGATAAAAGGGAAGGGAAATGCGCTGGGCGATCGCCCGTAGGAGTAGAAAAACATTCAATCCCACCGCCGCATCAATTTGATTGACATTGAGGGGATTTGCTACGGTTTGCAAGCGCTCTCGGGTTTGTTGGGGTAGTCCTTCATCCAGCCAACGTCCCTGACAAAAAGACTGATAGAAGAGATACAGGCGATCGAAAAGTAAGGAAAACGAGAAATCCCGTCGATGTTGTTTTTGCTCCCGAAACAGGCATTCAATGATCAGGGTTTCAATCGATCGCGATAGGACTCCATAACCCAACCAAGTATAAAGATGTTCCGCGATCGCTTGAGGAGAATCTAAGAGTGGGGTTTCTTCACCGTAGCGATCGTATTGTTTTTGCGTCAACATTCTGAGGAGTTTGGCCAGGGCTGAAGCTGTCAAATAGTCTCCTACACTATCATGGGAAAAAGTAATCGCCGATTGAGATTCATTCAAACTAAAAAATAAAGGATGAAGGCTGGAAAAGAGAGAATAAATATCAAGTTCTGGTTCTTCTGGTTCGTTTTTCTCTTTGACAATTGATAAGGCTCGATTGCCTGTTTGTAGGAGTTTAAGCGCCAATTCTTCTAATAAGTTTAGGTTGAAGGCTAAGGGTTGAAGGTTGAAGGCTGATGACTGAATTTCCCGGCTCTCTTCTGTTTCCTGATAGCGGGTGGCGGCTAATAGCCCTTCATACATTTCAAAACGGGCGCGAGGGAGCTTTTTCTCGAATAGATCCGCCGACAAGTTGCCATCGCGATGCAATAAACCGAGTAGGAAAAGAGTGAGGGGAGAATGAACGAGTTTAGCATTCTCTAACATTTCCGGTCGTTGGTGAAAGAGACCTTTTTCCTTTAAACAGCGAAAATAACGATAGGAGATGCTTTGGGATTGTAATTTTGACCACTGTTTAAACCATTGTTTGAGGGCTTCGCGCTCGAAAGGGGCGATGCGAATGCGTTGCAAGTGGCTCTGTAAGGGAAAAAGATTGCCGAGGCGATCGCTGCGAATGGTGTCTTCTAAAACCATTGAGGAGGTAGCCAGAATGATTTTGTGGCGAATGGGTTCTTGTCCGTGTAAAACTCGCAGGTGAAAAGTGAGGAGTTGTTCGAGAAAGGCGCGAACTTGCCAAATGCGGCGGGGCGATCGCGGCAGTTTGTCTAATCCATCTAAAATTAACAAACAAGGGGGTGCATTGGGGGATAACCAGCCATCCCATGCCTGAAAACGTCCGAGGTGGAAAGCACTATCGAGGGTTTCCCATAACGTGCGCCCCAAGCGGGCAAACTGTAGGGGGACGATAACCGGCAACCAATTGGGATACACCTCCCGCGCTAACTTTGCTGCCCAGATTCGACAGAAGCTGGTTTTGCCGCCTCCTGTGGGGCTTTCGATAACGGCAATGGTTTGGCGATCGCTCAGTTGGGCATTGGCCCAAGTTTCTAAATCAAGGCTTGTTTCTTCTTGTGAGGATACCCCTTCTCGAACAACGATGCCTTGCAAGGGAACATAAATATCGGGAAGAGAAAATAATTCTCCAAACAGAGGCTCATTTAAAGTAGTTGAGAGTTGCGCTCGATAATATTCCCTTTGGGCATCAATTTTATTGGGCTTGGGGGCGACTTCATCGGCATTACCGCGACCATTTTTTTCATGACTGACTTGGCGAGGGCGACTCAAACCCACAAAAGCATGAAGTGGAGACAAAACGGCGGCATTTTCCGCCACAACCATGAGGAGATGCCCCGGCAAACTGCGGGTTAAACGATGAATTAAGAAGGCAACTTCGCGATCGCTGGCTCCATTGACGAGAAACCACGCCCCGCAAACGCGATTCATTTGTTTGACCAGAAAAGATTCAGCGAGGGTTGAAAGTGCTTGTTCTGCCTGAGATTCGCTCAATTTTCCTGGGCGCAGAGTTTTCAGCAGTCCTTGTAGGGTGGGATCGCTTAAGGGTGCGTTGGCGGTTTCCCCAAGGGAAATTTTAGCGCGCTGCAACCAAGCGCGGTTGGCACGAGATTCTTGCTCAAGCAGGACTTCTAAGGCATTGAGATAAGCGACTTGAAATGCCAGCCAAGTCGCTTCCGATCGCTTGAGGGGCTTTTTCTGTTGTAGAAGGTGCAGCAATTCGATCGTCAGACGGGCGATAGGACGTGCTGTAAGCAAACTTCCCAGCAAAGGGAGTTCTAACACATCTGCCAAAGAACAGAGGGCAAAAGGATTTAAACTCTTGACTTCCATATCTCGGGCGATGCGAAATGCTACGGCAGCAATGCTGACTCCCGAGGAGAGGAGTTGTTCGAGAGGGATTTGGCGATCGGCTAGCCACTGCCGCAGGCTCAAGGTCATGGGGTGTTGACGGATGAAGGATGAGGGATGAAGGATGAATTTCCTTCCTTTTTATCTTATCTGACTGCATCCCGATCGCTGATAACTAACTACTCTACTCTATTCTCTTTCTCTGTTCTGCGATCGCCTTCAATTTTTTTGGGTTTGGGGGAATTTGGGTTTGGGGGAATTTGGGTTTGGGGGAATTTGGGTTTGGAGACCAAACCCCTACGGATTGTGTTATATTTGTAACATTGTTGAATTTGGCTTTTTTCAGAATATGAAATTTAACCCGATCGCCTTGCCCCAATCTTATACTGGATAAAGTGTTTTCTAGGAAAAGTCTCTCTAGATATGGGGTGTAGAGAAAAACACAGAAATTTTTCTTCTCATTTTTCTCGTAATTTTTGCAGATGAGGATTTAGCATAGAGGGGTGATTGAACTGTACTCTCCCTTGGATTCCTTAAAGTCGGGTCGCTGGTTTAAACTGATCTGTGGAGCCAGTTTCCAACATCTCCCGGCAATACGCTCTCTCGCTTTAGCCTATACCTTAGCGGGAGTCGATTGCGTTGACGTTGCAGCCGATCCAGCCGTAATTGAAGCGGCCAAAGAAGGATTTGCGATCGCCAGGCAAATTGCCGATGCTGCAAATCAAGGGAATAGACCTTGGTTGATGGTCAGTCTTAATGATGGAGAAGATCCTCACTTCCGCAAAGCAGAATTTGATGCTACTCAATGTCCGTCAGACTGTCCCGCACCCTGCGAGAAAGTTTGTCCCACCGACGCGATCGCCTTCTCGGAAATGGTGTCGGGGGTTATTGATGCGCGCTGCTATGGTTGCGGTCGCTGTTTGTCGGCCTGTCCTGAAAATTTGATTTTCGCAAGGTCCCGAGTTTCCACTCCTGAAACCATTCTCCCGTTGATTTTGCAACCCGAAATTGATGCCCTTGAAATTCACACTCAAGCGGGCAATTTCCGGCATTTTCAGCGACTGTGGAAGGAGATCGCCCCTAGGAGCGATCGCTTAAAATTGCTGGCTATTAGCTGCCCCGACAGCCCCGATCTCCTCGATTATCTTGCCTCCTTATACGAGTTAATTTCCCCCTTATCTTGTCCCTTAGTTTGGCAAACCGATGGTCGTCCCATGAGCGGCGATCTGGGGAAAAGTACAACTTATCCGGCGATCGCACTGGCCCAAAAAGTCCTAAATTCTGGGCTTCCAGGCTATATCCAACTCGCAGGAGGAACGAATCAACATACAGTGTCCGTGTTGAAAAAAAAGGGGCTATTGGGTCGAGTTGCGGGTGTCGCTTATGGCAGTTACTCTCGCAAACAACTCACTCCCCTTCTCGATCGCCTAGAAGCGCAAAGTCTTGCTGACGGGAACAAACCCTATCTTGAATGCTATCCCGATTTACTTTGGCAAACAGTCGCCCTAGCACGCGAATCGATCTCCCAAATCAAACCTTCATTAAGCAGTTAAACAGTCAAAAGTGAAGGGAAATTTCCCGCCAACTCTTTCTTTTCCCGTTAATTTTCTCCCTTTGTTATGGCAAATTTCAATAGCAATACTCCCGACGGAAACGAACGCGATCGCACTTTAAGCAAAACAAATTTATTATCATCTTCAGCGCCTGCTGTGTCCAAATTAAACTCCCCCCATCACAACCCTAAAACCAGAACGGAAATCACAGACGATCTCGATCGCCTTCTCGATATTCTCCCAGTTAAGATTCGCACGGCTTTAGAGGGTCATCCCAACAAAGATAAAGCGATCGAAGTTGTTTTAGATTTGGGACGCTTACCCGAAGTCCGCTTTTTCGACGATGCAGAATATTTGAGCCAAGACCCGATTACAAAAGAAGATTTACAGCATAGCATCGAACGGGTGGGGCATTTTAGCGGCGATAATCGAGCGGGAATTGAACGGACTTTGCACCGCATTAGCGCCATTCGCAACCGTCAAGGCACGATTATCGGGCTAACTTGTCGCGTGGGACGGGCGGTATTTGGGACGATTGGACTGATCCGCGATCTCGTGGAAACCGGGCAATCTATTTTGTTGCTGGGTCGTCCTGGGGTCGGGAAAACGACGGCTTTGCGGGAAATTACCCGGATCATCGCCGATGAGTTGAAAAAACGGGTGGTGATTATCGATACCTCCAACGAAATTGCCGGGGATGGGGATATTCCTCACCCGGCGATCGGTCGCGCCCGTCGGATGCAGGTGGCAAAACCAGAATTACAGCATCAGGTGATGATCGAAGCGGTGGAAAACCACACCCCTGAAGTGATTATTATTGATGAGATCGGTACGGAATTAGAGGCATTAGCGGCGCGTACCATTGCCGAAAGGGGGGTTCAATTAGTGGGAACTGCTCACGGTAATCAAATCGAAAATTTGATTAAGAATCCCACTTTAGCCGATTTAATTGGCGGCATTCAAGCCGTTACCTTGGGGGATGATGAAGCGCGGCGCAGGGGGTCCCAGAAGACGGTTTTAGAGCGTAAAGCCCCTCCTACCTTTGAAATTGCCGTGGAGATGCAGGAGCGCTATCGTTGGGTGGTACATCCCGATGTGGCCGATACCGTCGATCGCCTGTTACGAGGACGGGAACCCATGCCGGAAGAGCGAACTTTTGACGAAAGTGGGGAACTTAAAATCGTACAAAATGACCCTCCTCTCTATTTGGTGAATTCTAGCCAGAAAAATGCTCGCGAGCCTTCGCAGCCGAGGGGATGGCGGGCTTCCGGGCAAATGCGCGCCTTACCCAGTTTAGACCCCAAACAATCCGAATCGGACTTTGAAGAGATGCTGGCTCGCTCTTGGCCGCCGGAAAATTGGCAAGAGAAAGTGCGGGTTCCAGGTCCTAATGGGGAAGATTTGCCCTTGTATGTTTATCCTTACGGTATCGGGCGATCGCAGTTGGAACAGGCGATCGATGTACTGAAGTTACCCGTAATGCTAACTAAGGATATGAATAGCGCTGATGTGGTTTTGGCCTTGCGATCGCAGATTAAAAACCATTCTAAGTTACGGCAGATTAGTAAAGCGCGACAAATTCCCATTCATCCGGTGAAATCCAATACTATCCCTCAAATTAGCAAAGCCTTGCGTCGTGCCTTGGGGATGGAGGATTTAAGTAGTTCCGATGCGGTGGATCTGCGGTTGTTTAGTTTTAATGGTAGCGATGATGAACTCGAAGCGCTAGAAGAGGCACGGTTAGCGGTGGAAAATATCGTTATTCCCAAAGGACAACCGGTAGAATTACTACCGCGATCGCCCAAAGTTCGCAAAATGCAGCACGAATTGGTGGAACATTATCGCCTCCAATCTGATAGTTTTGGGGAAGAACCCAATCGCAGATTGCGGATTTATCCGGCATGATTTTAAATGTAGGGATGTTAAATTTAACGTCCCTACACCAATTTAATTCTAGCACGATGGGAGGAATTAATAGGAACTAAAATCACCTAAAAATTTTCCTGTAACTTCTTTGGCTTGTTGAATACCTCGCCTCACTGAGGCTAGAGCTTCTTCATTTTTCCACAACCACAACTCATGTTCTGGAATGTCACGGTCTATATCAATTGCCCGGCCATCATGCTTTTGATCGTTAATATCAATATTAAGAAGATCAATTAGTTCTTTCGCTTCCATTTAGAACCCTCCTTGGGGTTTTCTGGGTCACTCTATTTAGAAAGTTTTTCCTATGATTATATCGCATTTACGGTACAAAACAGCGTTCCAATATAGTTATTGTGCAATATTCTCTGGCGATCGCGTTATTCCTGTTCTCCCCGATCTAGAATTGACTCTCACTGGCGATCGGGTTTTTAGCGGGTTGAAAATGGTCTAAAAGCTGACTAAATGCGATCGCCAACACCTTGAGGATAAGAAATAGCAAAACATAAACAATAATAACATAAAATTCAACTAATGACAAACTCACTCAGTAGCTAATAAAGTTGTAAACATGAAAATCGTCTCTATAAAAATCAAAAACTATCGGGTCTTTGAATCTTTAGAAATAAAGAATATCCCGGGTTTTTGCGTCATTATTGGAGCTAATGGTACGGGTAAATCAACCCTATTTGATATTTTTAGCTTTCTCCGCGATGCGCTAAAAAACAACATTCGTCAAGCCTTGCAAGTTCGCGGTGGATTTAACGAAGTTATTACTAGAGGAAAAGAAAAAGAAAATATTGAAATAGAACTCAAATTCCGTATGGAAATCTTGGACATCGAACGTCTAGTCACCTATAAACTCATTGTTGGGCAAGAAAAAAGACGACCTATTATTAAACGAGAAATATTACGCTACAAACGCGGTGAATATGGTTCCCCTTATCATTTTCTTGATTTCCAAAAAGGTAAAGGATATGCCATTACCAATGAAGAGGACTTTAAAAGCGATGAAGAATTAGAGAAAGAAGAACAAAGCCTTGAATCGAGTGATATTTTAGCAATTAAAGGTTTGGGGCAATTTCAACGCTTTAAAGCAGCAAATGCTTTTCGTTCCCTGATTGAAAATTGGCACATTTCTGACTTTCATATTAGTAATGCTAGAGGCAGTAAAGACGCACTCTATGCCGAACATCTTTCCCCCACTGGAGATAATATAGCAATAGTTGCCCAGTATATCTATCAAGAACACCCCGAAATATTTAAGCAGGTTATCAAACGAATGCAAGAACGAATCCCCGGTATTTCTAAAGTAGAAGCAAAAAATACTGAGGACGGTAGACTAATTCTAAAGTTTCAAGATCGAGCCTTTAAAGACCCATTTATCGATCGCTATGTCTCTGATGGTACAATGAAAATGTTTGCCTATTTAATATTACTTTTTGATCCAAAACCTCATCCTTTATTATGTGTTGAAGAACCCGAAAATCAACTTTATCCAACTCTCCTAATAGAACTTGCTGAGGAATTTTCCAGCTATGCTTCTAGAGGTGGTCAAGTATTTGTTTCGACCCATTCTCCGGATTTTCTTAATGCTGTACCATTAGAAAGTATTTTCTGGCTCAAAAAAGAACAGGGTATTACAACTATTGCTAAAGCAAGTGAGCATGAAATGCTGAGAAATCTAGTCCAAGCAGGAGATTTACCCGGCTACCTTTGGAGTCAAGGCTGGTTTGAAGGAGTTGCTCCCTAATGAGTTATAATCTAATTTTTTTACTAGAAGAACCTTCCATGAAAAATATTTTAGATCGGCTCTTACCTCAAATTATTCCTGATGAAATTACCCATATTTGTATCTCCCATCAAGGCAAACAAGATTTGTTTCGTTCGATCCCTAAGAAAATCAAAGCCTTTCAAAATAGTCCTGATACAAAATTTATTATCGTCCACGATCAAGATTCCCATGATTGTAAACAACTAAAATCTGAACTTTTAAAACTTTGTCAAGATGCAGGACAACCTACAACCCTAATTCGTATTATTTGCCATGAACTAGAATCTTGGTTTCTCGGCGATCTTGCTGCTGTTGAAAAAGCCTATCAACTTCAACCTCTCAGTCTCAGTAAAAAACAAAACAAGAGCAAATTTCGTAACCCCGATCGCCTTAACTCTGCTAAACAAGAGCTAAAAAAATTAGTTGGGGAATACTATGCAGGCATACACTCTAAAAAAATTGCGCCCTATCTATCTCTAACTAATAATACATCCCACAGTTTTCAAGTATTTATCAACAGTATGAAAAATCTTGTAGACCAGAAATGAGAATTTCAGCCCACGTCGCTTTCACATATCATTCAGAGTAATTAAGTCACTATAAAATTATTTTTAATACTACATTTCAACCCCAAACCCGACGCATATTTAAGCAAAAATCCGGTAAAACTTCCTCACTCGATAACTCCGTCGGAGTATTTTAGTCTTAATACCTCAGCAACAGCCAGCATTATTTCAGGACGATCGCGTTATTCCTGTTCTCTCCGATCTAGAATTGACTCTCACTGGCGATCGGGTTTTTAGCGGGTTGAAAATAGTCTAATGGACGCGAAGACTCAATGGTATAATTGTGATGTGGGCTGTAGCCAGTCTAATTCTATTTAGCGATTGTATTGGTGATAATTATCTCAATAAAGGGTTTATCTAGCATTTGCTTGACAACACACATATTATAATGTTAGACTGCGGGGGTTGAGAAGTAGCCTTAGTTTACAATCTTATATTTTGTAAGGAGATTTGTTATGGATGATGTAAAAGTCGCTGGAGCTATTACGGGAGGAGCGGCTAGCCTAGTAGGAGCAGGTTCAGTTACAATAGCAACCATAACTGCACCCGCACCAGGGATTTTAGGTGTGATTGGGTTAACAACTACCACCACTGTGGCTTTACCCGTTGCAGGAGTTGTAGCTGCTGCTGGATTAGTCGGTTTTGGTATTTATAAAGGAGTTCAATTTGCCAAAAACCAATCCCAACCATCTAAGTAATTAAAACGTCTTGTGCTGCTTTTCCACAACTCTTAATTTTCAATATTCCAGACAGTTTTTCTGAAGAGGCTACAAGGCTTACAAAGCAATGATTATTGTGAACGCTGATCTATTTATAGATTAGCGTTCGGGTTTGCTTTGATTAAAATATCTCAATTTAGTATTTTTTACCTAGGAGTGTTTAAAAGGTGGATCAAATTGTAGATAAAATTGCAGCATTAGGAGTACCTGGTCTAGTCCTTCTAGTCGCTATGGCTGTTACAGGTTGGGCTGGCGCGGCAGCAATTACAGCAGCATTGGCTATGCTTGGTGGTCCTTTTGGAATGCTGGGAGGAATTGCTGTACTTGGACTTTTGGGATTAATATCTAAGGGATTAGCCGAATATGGATTTGAAAAAGTTTTTCGGGCCGTTGTAGATGAACTTCGCAAGAAAGGTAAGTCTAAATCAGACATTGAAAGGGAAGTTGCTTCATATCCTATTTCACGAGATCTAAAGTTAAAAATCAAAGATTATCTTCATGAGCTTGATTAGATTTAGTTAAGAAATAACCCCAGAAAGAGCCATTGTCTACCTCAAACCAACAATAAAGAAAAACACCAGTGAAAACGCTATAGTATTGGTATTAGATCGAAAGTGCTTGACAATAGCTGTTGAAGAAAGTTAAAATGTACTTGCCGTCTAATACATAGTTATGGGCTAAAATGTCTTGCAGGAATAACATAAGAGATAAAAAATATGATTTCAGATAACTTGGATAGGGTTCAAAGAACAATCATTAATATTCATCGAATGCTATTTGATGAAAGTCCTTCACCAATGAAATTGCAAAAATTGTGCTACTACGCTCAAAGTTATGCTTTGGCTGAAGGAAATCAATTGTTTGATGAAGATTTTCAAGCGTGGCAACATGGACCTGTTATACGTGGTTTATATGATAGGTATAGAAAATATGAGTGGCGTCAAATCAGCGAAGATATAGGTCAATCAGATGCTTCAATACTTGAATTTATTACTGATATTGTAAGTGCATACGGTAGGTATGATGGCGCTGCATTAAGCACTATGACGCATCGAGAAAGCCCTTGGTTAGATGCTCGCGAGGATTTAGATGAATCTCAAGGAAGCACTGCAATAATTTCCAAGGAATCAATGCGTGAATTCTTCGCTGCAAAATTACGGGTTGCTAATGTCTAATAGATTCGCCAAAATTGCTGAACAAGATGCAAAGGCAGTTAGTAGTGAAAAATTAAAGGTGTCTTTTGAATATATAGACTGGGAAACAGAAGAATTCTTTTTTCATGGACTAGAGCCTAAATATTATGAGAAGTTTTTCGAGTGTATCACTCAGATTCAACAATCTGTAGAAAAAGATATAGTACAACAAACGCACCCTTCCCTAACACCTAAGTCGATATTCAATAAAAATGGAACAAAAAATGAATTTTCTATAAGTGTTGTTGAAAAAGTGGCTGATAAATTATTTTTAGAAACAAGAGATAGAAACTCCGCAAAAAGTGAAGCAGAATCTATAACGATAAAGAGAGCATTTGAGGTCAGAGTTACTAAATCATACGGGAGAATACATGGATTTATTTGGAACAATATATTTCACGTTGTGTGGGTCGATCCAGCACATAATCTTTATCCAAAAAACGAATATGGCGTTCGCAAGCAACAGGATTATGCCACAGTTAAATCATTCTCTGGTGATGAGGTTATAAGGCTTAAAGATGAACTAAAAGCATTACAAGAAAAATATGATGAGTTATTTGCTATATGGGCTTCAAGTGATAACGTATAACAAGGCACTGTACTTAGACGGCAATTACACAATAGAGAAAACACCACCACCGCGATCGCCACCCATCTACAATCTCTATTTCAACCCCAAACCCGACGCAAATTTAACACAAAACCCGGTAAAATCTCTTCACCTGATAACTCAGTCGGATTTGATAATATTTCTACTTCCGAACCCAGTCGATAAACCTCTACTTTTCTCTTTTTCGGATCGATTAACCAGCCTAAAACAGCGCCATTTTCCATATATTCTCGCATTTTTTCTTGTAGAGATTTCAGCGTATCGGAAACAGAACGCAACTCCACTACAAAATCAGGGCAAATATTAGCAAAAGTTCCCTTTTGTTCCAGATTTAGTGCATCCCAACGTTCCTGACTCACCCAAGAAGCATCAGGGGAACGAATGGCACCATTGGGTAAAGTAAATCCAGTTGATGATTCAAAAGCCTCTCCCGGTTCTTCTGAATTTCGCCACCAGAGATATAATTCTCCGGAAATACTCCAATTCCGTTTTCCCGTTTCCCAACCTGTCGGTGGATTCACAATTAACTCTCCTCCTGCGGTTCTTTCTAGTCGCAACTCTCGATTGCTGGCAGCTAAAGCAGTAAACTGTTCTTGGGTAACATTGAGTTTAAGAGTTTTGGGGTACTCGAGCAATAATGTTTCGGTTTCTAGTTGAGTCGGTGTTTGTACCATCTTGACCTCTCAGATTGTCGAGATTAATGGGGAATTCTCTATCTATTTCCTTCAACTATTCTAGCCGATCGCCAGCATGAAAATTTGGCGATCGCAATCTTTAAATTTCGGGAAAATGACAAGCAACAAAGCGATCGCTTTCTTTTGATTGCAATAAAGGCATGGTTTGATGGCATTGTTTGGCTTCTTTAAAACAGCGTCCGTAGAAGCGACAAACATGGGGATCGGGGTCAATGGGACTTCTCGGTTCTCCTTTAAGATTAACAGCAGAATGGCGAGAATTAGGGTGCGGAATGGCAGCAATGAGGGCTTTGGTATAAGGATGCAAAGGTTGGCGAAAAAGAGCGTTTGTGTTGCCCATTTCGACAATTTTACCTAAATACATGACCACAACACGATCGCATAATAAACGCACTACATTGAGGTCGTGAGAAACGAAAAGATAACTCATTCCCAATGTTTCCCGCAAGTCTGCCAAGAGACGCAAAATAATGGCTTGTACGGAAACATCTAAAGCAGATGTGGGTTCATCGAGGATTAAAAGTTTGGGGTTGAGGGCGATCGCGCGGGCAATTCCTACTCTCGCTTTTTGTCCGCCGGAAATTTGGTGAGGGAAGCGAGTGAGAAGCGTTTGAGATAAACCGACGCGATCGGCAAGTTCTTCAACGCGATTTTGCAGGCGATCGCTTTGGGAAATATTGCCTAAGCGCTTGAGAGGTTCTGCTATACTATCAAAGGCGGTAAAGCGCGGATTTAAGCTGTCGTGGGGGTCTTGAAAGACTAATTGAATTTGCGATCGCATTCCATGACGGGCAGCTTTTTGAGCGGGAATGCGGGCAATATTTTCCCCTGCAAACCAAATTTCTCCTTCTGTCGGGTCAATTAAGCGAGTAATGAGACGCACGAGGGTTGATTTACCGCATCCCGATTCTCCCACAAGTCCCAAACTTTCCCCGGATGCCAGAGAAAAACTCACATTATCCACTGCATGAAGTAAATGTGAGGGCGGTTTCTTCCCAAACCCATTAAAAACACGATTTTGTGTGGGAAAAAACTTCTTTAAATTGTTAACTTCCAGAATATTATTCATAGTGGATAGTGGATAGTTGATAGTTGATAGTTGATAGTTGATAGTTGATAGTTGATAAATTTTCCCCTACTCCCTACTACATCCTGTTACCTTCAAAAATGATTATGACAAGCAACTTGATGATTATTTCCGACTAATTTTCGTTCTAGGGGAACTGTATCGCATTGAGAAGAA
>NZ_JAYGHV010000408.1:0-15656 GCF_034932145.1 Spirulina sp. 06S082
CCACCTTCGCAATAGCACAGATAATATTCCCACATCCGGATAAATTCTTCTGAATAACCCAGCGCCCGCACCTGCTCAATATGATTGAAAAAGTTGATGCGCCACTCTGCCAACGTACGCGCGTAATGTGGGCCAATATCTTCAAGATTGAATAGTCTCAAGTCAGACGCTCGCGTGCTGCTCTCCAGCAGTGCTGTCACAGAAGGGATGCAGCTGCCAGGAAAGATATAACGCTGGATGAAATCAACAGCGTTTTTTGCTGACTCATAACGCTGGTCAGCAATGGTGATGCCTTGCAAAAGCATCATGCCCTCAGGTTTGAGCAGGCTGGCACATTTGGCAAAAAAGGTGTCGTAATACTCATGACCTACGGCCTCGATCATTTCAATGGACACCAGCTTGTCAAACTGCCCCTCTAAATCCCGGTAATCCTGCAGAAGCAGATGAATTCTATCTGTCAGTCCTGCAGCCTCTATGCGTTCTTTGGCAAGCGCATATTGGGCTTGTGAGATGGTGGTCGTGGTCACTTTGCAGCCATAGTGTTGCGCCGCATGCATGGCAAATCCACCCCAGCCAGCACCAATTTCAATCACATGGTCTTCCGGTTTGAGTTCCAACTTGCGGCAGATGCGATCCAACTTGCTCACCGACGCTTGTTCAAGGCTCATCTGCGGCGTATCAAAAATCGCGGATGAGTAAATCATAGTAGGGTCCAGAAAAAGCTGGAACATGTCATTACCCAGATCGTAATGTTCTTCCCCGACTTGAAAACTCCTTGCTAAACTTTGTAAATTGGTAATGCCTGCGATCGCCGCTTCCCATAAAGAACTCAGATTTCTGGGTGCAACTTCTTCATGAAGATTTCCCCGCAAAATGTGAACAAAAAATTGGTCGAGTTGAGGACAGTCCCACCATCCTTCCATATATGCTTCTCCTAAGCCGAGAGAACCGTGTAAGAGAACGCGCTGATACAGTCTTTCGTTATGAACTTGGATATCCCAAGGACGAGAACCGTTAATTTGAATATCAACTTTTTCCAAACGAACCTGAATTGATTTTTTGAGTTTATCATTAATTGTTTTTTCCAGCCAATTTAAGGGCATTGGTTGCAAAGTTGGTAAATTTGATTGCATGAGTTATCTCCAAATGATGTGAATGTGATGTAGAGACCCGATAAAATTATCTACTATTCAATCCCAGGGTGGCGATCGCTTTCAATCTTTCTTTACGATCTGGGTGGCGATCGCCATGTTAGAAACAATAATTATTGTTCCCAACTCGATTGGCTTATCGACCCATGTGAAAATAGACCGAACCGAGTACAAAATGGACGATACTTACACCCAGTAGGTTATAAGTTCGCCGATAAATCAGACCAAAGAAAATGCTAACCCCTAATGTTACTATCATCGATTCAAAACCATATTGTGCGTGAACAATTCCAAAGGCTAGAGCAGTAACGGCTACAGAGATATAACCCTTATTATCCACCAGAAAACGTTGGACTAAAGTTTGTACTGTCGCTCTAACAAACTGTTGGAAATAACTATGGATGAAATAAAATAGTGTCGTGACTGAAAAAGACATGGAGAGGAAACTAGGCAGAAGGTTTTCCTCGGGTATAATTTGATGTAATACCACGCACAAGACAAAAATACTGGCGACACCTACGGCACTGAAAATCAATCCATCCAGTACAGATTTGATGAAATTAGTCTTGATATCGATCAGTTTTTTGAAGGGGACATCTACCTTGACAAATAATAAGATAGCAGGAATAAAACCGACAATAATGAGATAAACCCAGTGAAATAATGTTGACTCTGCCAAATTGCGATCGGGAAACATATCTACAAACTCCTCTAGACTAATTGCTAGAAAAAAGCCAAAGATAAGTAAAAACAAAAAGTGGCTGAGTTTATCCCGTTCTTTTAGGTCTTCAACTTGCTTTTGCATAGCTGTTGCATAGCGATCGCTTAAAGTTTGGATATATCCGAGAGTTTGTTGGATAATCGTTGGGTTTAGGCGATCGAGAATTTTCTGATGCTGAGGAATTTGTGCGATCAGTTTTTGTTTGGATAAACCATAGACTGTGATTTCTGTCTCTGCTTTTACAGTAAAGCCTTTGATATGAACATCGACCAAAGATATTTCGCCTAAAATGTTTCCGGCTGATATCTCTGTAAATTTGAAGTCTGTTTCGGTATTGAGGTCAGTTTTATAAACTCCTACGGTTCCGGATAGGAGAAAATAAACTTTATCTTGTTCTTCTCCTTCCTGAAAAAGAAATTCTCCAGGTTGATAAGTTTTTTCTTCGCAAAGACTCTCGATTGAGTTTAATTGGGATTCGCTGAGTTTTTCGAGAATTTTAAATTGTTCGAGCCTATTTGAAAAATTGCCTGAGAATTCTCCTGTATCGATCCTTCTCTTGACGCTCTTCTGATTATGGATTGGACTATCCTGAACGTTAAATGCTTCAACCACGATTAAGAATTCTCCACAACCGATTTGATGGAACTCTTTCCAAAAACGTTAAACCTGTTTGTATGTTCAATATTAAAATAGGCTTTCTCAAAACGTCAATATAGAAAAAGTGATAAAAAGTAATAAAAACTGATAAAAGTTGACAAATGTTCGATTTTTGACTGGAAAAAAGAGCATGGTTATTCTACACTCAAATAAAAAACTTTATTCATTGACTTAACTGAAAATAAACCAGACCGAGTACGAAGTGTACAATGGTTACGCCGATTAAATTATAAGTTCGTCGATAAACAAGACCAAAGATAATACTAGCAATTAATGTTACCATCATCGCTTCAAATCCATAGTTAGCATGAACGATGCTAAAGGCTAAGGCAGTGAGTATTACAGAATTATAACCCTTGCGATCGAGCAAAAATCTTTGGACTAAAGTTTGTATTACTGCTCTAAAGAACTCTTGAATATAGCTATGAAGGATATAAAATAGCGATGTTATTGCAAAAGACATTGTGAGAAAATTATCTAATAATTTGGCTTCTGGAAAGACGGGATTGAGTGCAACACATACACCAAAAATAACCCCAACTCCCAAACCACTGAAGATAATTCCATCGATTAAAGATTTTTTGAGATTTTTTTTGATATTGACTACTTTTCTAAAAGGAAAGTCAATTTTAAGAAATAGTAATATAGCAGGAACAAGACCGACAATAATAAGATAAATCCAGTTAAATAATGTTGTTTCCGCTATGCTGCGATCGGGAACAAAGTCGGTGAATTCTGCTAGGATAATTGCCAGAAAAAAGCCAAAAACAAGTAAGAATAAAAAATAGCCAGAACGATTGCGTTCTTCAAGTTCTTCAATTTGCTTTTGCAGCGTCATAACGTGGCGATCGCTTAAAGAACGGAGATGATCGTTAACTTGTTTCGTAATCGTTAGATACAATATATTGAGAATTTTTTGATGCTCTGGAATGGTATCAATAACTCTTTGTTTTGACAAAATATAGGCAGTTACTTCTGTTTCTGCTTTAACGGAACAACTTCTAGGAGATTCATCGACAAAAGCCATTTCTCCTAAACTTTGTCCGGCTGACATTTCTTTGAATTTTAGTTGTTGTTGGGTATTCTGATCGATCTTATAAAGTCCCACGATTCCAGAAATTAAAAAATAAATCTCATCCTGTTTTTCTCCTTCAAAGAAAAGAAATTGTTCGGGTTTGTAGTTTCTTTTCCGACAAGTACTTTCCAGTTGTTCTAGCTGAGATTGACTGAGATTTTCTAATAGTGTGAATTCCTCGATCATAATTAAAAATTCTCAAAAACTGGCTTATTTTTTAGGGGTTTGGAGACCAAACCCTCAATATAGTAGGGGTTTGGTCTCCAAACCCTCTAAGACGATCGCTCGAGTTTCATGCGGGTATAATAGTCCCGAAATGATTGATAATACTCGATATCACTATACAAATGACAGCGATCGGTAATTCGCTTCATTAATTGCCAAGAAAAGCGGCTTTCTTTACAGTGTTGACCCCAATTTTCCTTAATACTTTCGTGAGCAGCACGCAAGTTATAAGAAGGAATTGCCGTGGAAATATGATGAGGAATATGAACGTTAATGTGATGACAGAGAAATTCAATCCATGCCGGATATTCACAATGAACTGTTCCTTCTAATTGCGCCCTTGCTTCATGCCAGTCTTTATCTGGGGTAAAAGGAATATCGGGATCGGTATGATGAACGATAGTAAAGGTACTCATCCAAAAGTGATATCCTAACCAAGGCACGAGCCAGAACTTCACAAAACCCCAAAATCCTGTAGTGAGAATTAGGGTAGGGAAGGCGATCGCGGCACCGATGATAACAAATAAAGCAGAAAAACGCACTTGTTCCCGCTCTTTGCCCTCAAAGTTCCACCAACTAAAGTGGATCAAAGCCCAATGCAGGATAGAAGCCAGCCACCACAGCCGTCCTCGCGTCACTTGATAGCCCCATTTAAACAGAAGGGGTAAATCTTCGTAAACTTCAGTTTTAAACGGATTCCACGTATTATCAACCTCAAGATTGTTGGTATGTTTGTGGTGATGATTGTGGAGAATGCGCCAACTATGAAAGGGATAAATCAAAGGCAAAAATGCGATATGTCCTACCAGATCGTTCACCCATTTGCGCTTGGCAAAAGAACGATGGCCGCAGTCGTGGCCGATGACAAACCAACCCGTGATCGCGGTTCCGGTGAAGATCCAGGCGATCGGCAGGAGATACCAAGGGGCGATCGCAATGGCAGTATAACCGATCGCCAGGGTGACAATGCTAATCGCAACTTGTAACCATGCCTTGCGTCGATCTTGTTGAAAAACCTCGCGGGGTAGGGTTTTCAAAATGTCTCGCAAACGTAAATCTGTAATTTCTAATGGTTTTGTTAATAATTCCGAGGGAATTTTTGCTGCTGTCATATTTTAGAGATTTGGGCTGTCGGGGGTAAAATTTGCAGTGCGATCGCGGCGATCGCCCTTACTGCTGTTTTTGTAGTCGGAAATTTCATCTCTTATATCTCATTTCTTTACAATTTGGAAAGTATTTGGATTCAAGTCGTCTCATGCAATCCAATCTCAATTTTTCCATCTATAAATTTGGCAATTTGTCAAGGGATTGAAGTTATTTTTTTGAGGCCATAATTTCTCAAAATGAATTGAGGTTAGATTCAATACTTGCTGGCGATCGCGCCATTACCGATTTTCGTTAAGATGTTAGCGAGCAAACTTGAGGAAGAACGCAACTTATGGCCAGAACAGAATCAACAATGTTACCTTTGGGAACAAAAGCACCGGATTTTAATTTAACGGATGTGGTTTCGGGACAATCGATTTCTTTAGCAACTTTTGCCGATCGCAAAGCTCTTTTTGTGATGTTTATTTGTCGGCATTGTCCCTTTGTGAAGCACGTCCAAGCAGAATTGGCAAGCATTGGCCGAGATTACACCGATCGCGAACTGGGAATTGTCGCCATTAGTTCTAATGATGCGGAAAATTATCCCGATGATGCCCCCGATAAGTTAAAACTAATGGCCAAAGAACTTGACTTTAAGTTCCCTTTGTGTTACGACGAAAGCCAAGCAGTAGCTAAGGCTTATACGGCAGCTTGTACCCCAGACTTTTTTCTCTTTGATGGCGATCGCGCTTTAGTTTATCGCGGACAACTCGATGATAGCCGTCCCGGTAATTCTGCCCCTGTGAATGGCAAAGACTTGCGAGAGGCGATCGAGGCCGTATTAAGCGATCGCCCTGCCATTATCGAGCAAAAACCCAGCATTGGTTGCAATATTAAATGGAAACCTGGCAATGCTCCAGCATATTATGGTTGAAAGATGAAATTTTCTTCCTCGGGCAAAATCAGGGAAAAATAGAGAGTGTTACCATGCGATCGCTGCCATGCCAGTCCAGATTGTTTTAAGGGTGTTGGAAGGTTCTCTCAAGGGACAAGAATTTGTTTTCGATCGACGCACCACTTGTTTGATCGGTCGTTCCTTTGAGTGTCAGATCCAACTCTCCAGTCAAGAAGAACTCAATACTATCTCTCGCTATCATTGTCTACTCGATATTAATCCGCCAGAAATCCGCATTCAAGATTTTGGCAGTTTAAACGGCACCTACGTCAATGGCAAAAAAATCGGGCAGCGTCCCGATCGCCTGCGAGGAGGGGGAAAACTAACGAACTTGCCAGAATACGAACTGCGCGATGGGGATAAAATTGGTATTGGGGATACCATTGTTGGGGTTAACGTCGAAGTCAGTTCCCTCGGTGATTCTCAAGACTTGAGTGGGGACTCTATTGGTTATCGCGCACTTCCTCCTCAAGATGAAACCCGCTTACTTTTTGGAGGATACGGCAATCTTAAACTAATTGAGCAAAACGAGTTTAATAAGGTTTATTTAGCCTTCGATCGCGCTAACGGAGATTGGGTCATCCTCAAGACCCTGCAACCCAAAACCTTAAAAAGAAGGGCGATCGCGGCTTTTCTAGAGGCAATGGAACAGATAAAAACTCTCGATCATGCCAATATTGTCCGCTTGCGAAATTATGGCTATCACGACGGACGTTTCTTTTTTATCTGGAACTATGGGGAAGAAGGTAATGTGACCCAGTTACTCGATAAGCGAGGGGGACGTTTATCTATAGATGAAGCACTGCCGATCATTTTCGACATTCTCACAGGACTCGAATATGCTCACAATTCAGAAGTTCCTCAAGGCACCCAAGGGGATGATATGGTCACGGGGTTGGTGCATGGAGATATTAAACCTGGGAATATTTTACTCGGTCGCAGCGATCGCACTTTAACGGCAAAATTGGGAGATTATGGTTTACTGAGGGCGTTCGATCGCGCGGGTTTAAGTCAAAAAACCTTTAATAAGCGAGATGCAACCATGTTAGGTTTTCTCCCTCGTCAGCAGTTAATTGATTTTAATTACGATCGCCCCGATGCCGATATCTGGGCAGTTGCCGCAACTTTATATGCTATGCTGACGGGGAAATATCCTCGGCGTTTTGGCAAAAAAGACCCGTTACTCGTAGTATTGCGAAGCGATGCCATTCCCATTCGCCGACGGGAACCCATGCTACCTGAACCCCTTGCTAAGGCGATCGATTTTGCTTTGCAAGACCAACCGACGATCTATTTTAAAACCGCAGGAGAGTTTCGACAGGCTTTAGAAGCGGCAATTTAAGGTTAAATATTTATTTTGGTAATAATGCGATCGAAATAACCCTAATCCATTTTAATGGATTTTTTGTATGAGACAGGGATTTTCAATCCCTGGCGGATCGTGCTATACTAACCATTTTGAGTATGACAGACCCATCGATTTTGTCATGCAGATTTGATTATTATTGCTGTTTCGAGTTGCAGGTGTGGGATTCTATTTCCTGTTTGATGGGAGAATGGGAAATTTATCAACTGATGCTTACAAAAACATAGAATGAATACATCTTTGAGGTGGGCTTGTGGCAGATCGAGAAATCTTGAAAAACGCTGTAACCCGCATTCTTTCGTGAATGGCATGAAATCCTTGCTCTGATGGGGTTGCAGAGGTTTTACACAGGAAAATAATTGCGAATATGTTTCAATTATAGTGGGTTTCTTGACTGCCACAAAATCGGCTGCTAGAATGCAGTCAGAGTAAGGGTTCTATTTGGGGTCCCTTATGGCTTCTTCGGAAGTCGAATTAATGGAAACGAAAACAGCAGTGCCGCCGAAGCCGAAAACAAGGGAAACCTTATGGCTTCTTCGGAAGTCGAATTAATGGAAACTTCCCTGCAGGATCCAAGGTCAAACTGACCTCCGCTTATGGCTTCTTCGGAAGTCGAATTAATGGAAACAGGCACATATGGAGGGGCGTTCTCCATAATATCATACAGCTTATGGCTTCTTCGGAAGTCGAATTAATGGAAACTGTTTTTCTGGGCTCTCGCCCATCTCAAAGCGCGCGAAACTTATGGCTTCTTCGGAAGTCGAATTAATGGAAACTGTAAACGCAGCCGTTTTTAGGCTCCTCATCGCAGTTAACTTATGGCTTCTTCGGAAGTCGAATTAATGGAAACGGCATTAAAATTGAATGTCGTTTTTTTATAGTCATTCTGTCTTTTCAAATTCCTTTCAAAACCCGCACAAAGAACCATCGCGATCGCGCAGCGAATGCAAATATTCAGCCAGATCCGCCAGGGATTGAAAATCCCCGTCTCATACAAAAAATCCATTAAAATGGATTAGGGTTATCGCGATCGCATTTACCCGCAAAAAAATCCTTAACAGACGCACTAACCCCTAATTTTTTACAGCCAAAGTTAATCCATCAGCAATGGGAACGAGACTAAGAGTAATATTTTGATCTTGATGTAACTTTCGGTTAAAATCGCGAATGGATTGAGTGCGATTATCTTGTACTTCCGGATCCGCAACTCGTCCCGACCAGAGAACATTATCCACAGCAATTAATCCCCCCGATCGCACCAAAGCAAAAGCGCGATCGTAATAAGCACTATAATTGCTCTTATCAGCATCAATGAAAGCAAAATCGAAAGTTTCCCCCTCTCCCTCTGCCAGCAAGCGATCCAAAGTTTCCAAGGCTGGGGCAATGCAGAGGTTTATTTTGTGAGAAACTCCCGCTTTCTGCCAATAACGACGGGCGATCGCGGTATATTCTTCACTAACATCACAAGCGATAATTCGTCCATCTTCCGGTAAGGCGATCGCCACAGCCAGAGAACTATATCCCGTAAAAACTCCCACCTCCAAAGTTTTCTTAGCATTCATCAACTTAACCAGTAAAGCCATAAATTGACCTTGTTCTGGGGCAATTTGCATTTGTGCCATGGGGTGAGTTGCCGTTTCTTGGCGCAACTGTTGTAAAATTTCTGGTTCTCGTAGAGATAGCGATCGCAGATAATCAGTGAGGCGATCGTCCAGTCCATAAGTATTTCTTGACATTACCGTTTTCCCCTTAAAAACCACCCGAAAATATTAATATCCCCCCGCATGGCCTCCAGTTCGGCTTGATGCTGTTGGGCCACCTCATAATACCATTGGCTATAGTCTTGGACTTGCTGGCGATATTCCCTTTCCCGTCGAAATTCCGAAGCCAATTGATAAGGGGCAAAAATATCCGCCGTTGGCAGTTGCTGGGGAATGAGATAATGAAAATTTTGTAACATGATTAAGCAGGATGGGAGAGCAAAATTCAATCTTAGCGAGGTTTTACGGCAACAGAAATTTCCTCGTGTGGGGTGACAACTTCCCGCGCAGCTTCCACAAAAGATTGAACGCGGATCGGATCGATCGGTTCTTCAATGCGTCCATTGCGCTTTAAAGAACTGGCGACGATAACCCCATCCGCAGCCTGCATTAAAGTGCCAATATTATCCCAATCTGCACCGCTTCCAATCAAAACTGGCGTTCCTTTAGCGGCATTTACAGCCAGTTCCAAATCTTCTAAACTGGGAGGGCTTCCAGTTGCCCAACCCGAGAGAATCACCGCATCAGCTAAACCGCGTTCGATGGTATCTTGTACCGCAACAGTTAAATTAGGTATTCCTAATGGTCTGGCGTGTTTGACCAAGACATCAGCAAAAATTGCCACATCGCTGCCCAACTCCCGACGATAGCGCAAAAGTTCCCAAGCATTCCCTTCAATCAGTCCTTGATCCGTCGCCATAACTCCCGTGAGAACATTGACGCGAATGAATTGACAGCCACAGGTTGAGGCGATCGCCATTGCACTTCTGGCATCATTTCGCAGAACATTAATCCCCACAGGAAGCATGACCAGATTGAGAAGGCGTTGTACGATCGCCGTCATCGCGCTAACAATGGCCGGATCGACGCGATCCTTGGCAAAGGGGGCATCGAAAAAGTTTTCGATAATCATGCCATCCACCCCCCCAGCAGCGAGGGCGGTTGCTTCTTGTTCGGCGCGATCGATAACCTTGTTCAAATCCCCATTCCACCGAGGAGAAGTCGGCAGGGGCAACAGATGAACCACACCGATAATGGGGTTGGGCGTTGAGAATATTTTCTTTAAATCCACTCTATAAATTTGCTCAATATTTTAGGCGCGCTGCATTTCTATTATTCTATATAAAGGGGACAGGGGACAGGATGAGGGATAAATGATGAAATTGCTCTCTTGTTCCCTATTGCCTGTTCCCTATTGCCTATTCCCTTAATATCAATATGCAAAAACCCAGTATTGCCATTTCTCACCTCGGTTGTGAAAAAAACCGTATCGACTCCGAACATATGCTCGGTTTGTTGGTAGAAGCGGGTTACGAGGTTGATTCTAATGAAGAATTGGCAGATTATGTTGTTGTCAACACCTGTAGTTTTATTCAAGCAGCACGGGAAGAGTCCGTGCGGACTTTAGTGGAATTGGCCGAAGCTGATAAAAAGATTATCATTGCTGGCTGTATGGCACAGCATTTTCAGGAACAATTATTAGAAGAATTGCCCGAAGCGGTTGCTGTAGTTGGTAGTAGCGACTATCAAAAAATTGTTGATGTGATCGAACGAGTTGAACAGGGAGAACGGGTTAAAGAAATTTCCCCGGAACCTACTTATATTGCTGATGAAAACACACCGCGCTATCGCACGACAACGGAAGGCGTTGCTTATTTAAGGGTTGCAGAGGGTTGCGATTATCGTTGTGCTTTTTGTATTATTCCTCATTTGCGGGGCAATCAGCGATCGCGCTCCATCGAGTCTATCGTGACAGAAGCGAAAATGCTGGCGGATCAAGGGGTCAAGGAATTGATTTTGATCTCCCAAATTACGACGAATTACGGTAAAGACATTTATGGCGAACCGAAGTTAGCGGAATTATTGCGGGAACTGGGAAAAGTTAATGTTCCTTGGATTCGGATGCACTACGCCTATCCTACAGGTTTAACTCCCGAAGTTGTGGCCGCTATCCAAGAAACTCCCAATGTTTTGCCTTATTTGGATTTGCCCTTACAACATTCCCATCCTGAAGTCTTGCGATCGATGAATCGACCTTGGCAAGGAAGGGTCAATGATGACATTATCCAACGTTTAAAACGAGAAATTCCCGATGCTGTTCTGCGAACGACTCTCATTGTCGGTTTTCCAGGAGAAACCGATGCACATTTTGAGCATTTAACAAATTTTATTCAGCGTCACGAATTCGATCACGTGGGTGTCTTTACTTTTTCCCCAGAAGAAGAAACCCCTGCTTATTCTTTGCCAGAACAAGTTCCCCAAGCAATTATGAACGAACGTCGAGATAGGCTTATGGCCATTCAACAGCCGATCGCGGAACGGAAAAATCAAGGAGAAATTGGCAAAACCGTTGACGTTCTCATCGAACAGGAAAACCCTGAAACCGGCGAATTAATCGGGCGATCGGCGCGTTTTTCCCCAGAAGTTGATGGCTTGGTTTATGTTGCAGGGGAAGCACATTTAGGCTCAATTATCCCGGTCAAAATTACCGATGCTGATGTTTATGATTTATATGGAAAAATATCAATGAACAGTTAACTGCGATCGGCGAACTCTCGGTAATTTCTGGGAGTTCTTGAAGGAGGCGATCGATTTTTGTATAAACCAGTTCCAAGTCACTAATCTAAGTCCTCATCGCAATCTTTAATTGATGTTTTCAATCCTTCCTGAATAGATTCTCGCATACCGGGAATTGCCAGTAAATACAATGTTTCTTGAATGCCTCGCCAATCTTCTTCCGAAACTAAGATCGCATTCTTCTTTTCTCCTGCGATCAAAATCGGTTGATGGGAATTTGATGCTTCCTCAATCAAATTTTCTAAGTTCATTTTGGCATCTTCTGAAGTACATTGATTCATAAAACCCTCACTCTTTCTTAAGAAAACGATTGTTTTCTCACTGAGGATATTATAGCAACTGTTGAATTGCGTAAGTTCTAGAAAAGTGTTAAAATTAAAATATAATACAATGCTGTAAAAATAACTGGAGAATAAAATTTATGCTGAAATTTTATTTATTAATGGCGATCGCATCGGTGACTGTTTTAACCGCAGGAGGGACTTATCTTGCCTCTAATAATCATGCTCAAATGCCTACCCAAATTCTCTCGGATCGACCCAATACTACAGTTTTAGCCAGTGTTTGGGATCGAGAAACTGAGTCTTATTCAGGAAATGTTAATATGACCGTCTATCGCAGTCCCTCCTGTGGATGTTGTGGGGGATGGATCGAACACGCTAAAAAGCATGGTTTTCAAATTACCGATATTAAAACCGAGAACATCGATGATATTAAACGAGAGCATAATATTCCTGAAAATCTAGCGTCTTGCCATACAACTATCATTGATGGTTACGTGATGGAAGGACATATTCCAGCAGACGAGATTAAACGCTTTCTCAAGCAAAAACCAAAATTTGCGGGTTTGTCAGTCCCTGGAATGCCGTTAGGAACTCCCGGAATGGAATCGGGAAACAGAAAACAACCTTTTGATGTTCTCGCATTGAGTGAGAATGGGCAAACTGAAGTATTTAAAACCTACGAAAACTATTAGGTTTAAAGTTGTGTTAAAAATCAATCGCCGTCAATTTATAACTTTTGCCGTAGCGGGTGGAGGTATTGTTACTGCATCTCATTTTTGGTTGAAACAAAGTAAATCTGAAGTTAATTTGAGCAAACAATCCTCAAATCCAACTCAAGTTTATCGCAGTCAAAATGGCTTGCTCGAAGTTGATTTAGAAGCGAATTATACAGAGATAGATTTAGGAGGTCGTACCGCTTATTTACTCACTTATAACGGACAAATTCCTGCCCCTCGTTTAGAAGCCAAAGTAGGCGATCGCATTCGCATTCATTTCAGCAATAAACTCCAGCAACCCACAAATTTACACTATCACGGCTTGCATATTTCTCCCACGGGAAAAGCCGATAATGTTTTCCTGAAAATTAATCCGCGAGAGAGTTTTAACTACGAGTTTGAAATTACCACCAATCAACCGGCTGGGACATTTTGGTATCATCCTCATTTACATAGTTATGCCGCCGATCAATTATCAGGAGGACTGGCAGGATTATTTGTTATTAGAGGCGAGTTAGACGAGATTCCAGAAATTAAAGCTGCAAAAGAAGAATTTCTCGTTTTGCAAGATTTTGCTCTCGACGATCGCGGTCAATTACTATCCTCAGATTATCTGCCGATTATGGCAGGAAGAGAGGGAAATCTCATCACAGCAAATGGCGAAATCAATCCGACATTGACTTTAGCAGAAAATGGATTATTGCGCTTGCGAATTCTCAATGCTTCGACTTCCCGTTTTTACAATCTTGCTTTCGAGAATCATCCGTTTTATCTGATAGCAACAGATGGTGGCGCGATCGCCCAACCTATTAAAATGACCCAATTACTTCTAACTCCAGGACAAAGAGCAGAAATCTTGCTTAAAGGAGAAGAAGAACCGAAAACCTATCCTTTACTCAATCTTCCCTACAATCGAGGGGGAATGGGCATGATGGGAGGCGGTATGATGGGGCGCAGAGGGGGCATGATGGGACGGGGAATAGGGGATAATAATCGCAATTCAAATGCAACGAATAGATTGGCAACACTTCAGTACGATTCCACCGTCGAACCCATTCCCTTGCCCACTCAACTCACTTCAATTTCTCAGTTACCGGAACCCGATCGCAAGAGAACTTTTACCCTCAATCATGGAATGGCACCCGGAATGGGCATGGTATTTTTGTTCAATGGTCAAACTTACAATCATCAACGCATTGATACGCAAGTTAAATTAAATACCGTGGAGGAATGGGAATTAGTCAATACGGGGGTTATGGATCATCCTTTTCACGTTCATGTTAATTCCTTTCAAGTCATCAGTCGTAATGGTCAAAATGAACCTTATTTAGCTTGGCGCGATACGGTTTTAGTCCGTCAAGGAGAAACTGTAAAAATCCGGATTCTTTTCCAAGATTTTACCGGAAAAACTGTTTATCATTGTCATATTTTAGACCATGAAGACTTAGGTATGATGGGCAATCTAGAGATTATTCGTTAAATAAACAATGAAACTTTTACTCGTTGAATCGGTACAATCAAAAAATAGCCATCTTTCTCAAATCATGACTCTCGCACCTCTAAAAACTCCCAAAGCGATCGCCAGAAATAACGAGCTTACGCCAGAAGAAACGGCTGAACTTGCTGACATAACAGAACTCGATCGCCTTATTGCAATTTAGACCCCGATAATCTTCCCTAGAGCATAAAGTTTGGGCTAGATTGGCATATAATTAGATGCGTATTCAATCTCAAAGATATCGATTAGCTTAAAATCTAGGGAGCAAAAAAATGATCATCAAAGTTGAAGAAAAAGCAAAAGTTTGGATGGCTCGATATGGTGCAAATAAATTATATACAGAAAGCCAAAAGAAAAGACAAGATATGAGCGATACCGAATTAGCCGTCATCTTTGATGAGTGCTGGCTATCTCATATCGAAAAACTCGTTATATTTGCTTCTTTTATTGAACCCGAAAAAGCTTATCCAAAATTATCAAAGACACATCAAAAATATTTCAGAGAGAATCAAGAACATCGAGTATTTTACTATAAAAATGCTGAATTTATTGCACAACTTTTAAAAGATAAAGATAACATTTACTATCTCAATAACATTTGGCGTAAGGCTTCTTCAGATGATTACCCCGAACTTCTATTTGTCGAATTTGAGAGTGTGAAAGAAAGAAAAAAGTTTGCTAAGATAGCCAATTTGTTAGGTCAACATGATCAAAAATTAGGACTTAGCTTGCTCATGGATTTTATGAAATACTTCCCTGAACACCTACTTGAAAAAAACGAGAATGAAGATGAAGACAAATTCTGAAAGAACACAGGAGATATTCGAGAAATTACAACGAGATAATCGAAGCGCAGAGGGAGGATGTCAGCTTCTCTCAGTGCTTACAGTTTCTAAAGTTATTCGACAAGATCGAACAAACTCGGGAACAGATTTTTCAAGTATACTCAATAGCTCAAAAATATCTTTTCTTGGATTCCTGAGTCTTCTTGCTTGATTTGCAAGAGCAGATAACATTAAATCTTCAGATAAATCCAATAGAGAAAGCAAAAATTCATCAGCACTTTGAGCTATCACATTAAACTTTTTTAATTTTTCTTCTGGAAAATGTTTGATATTATTGGTAACAATGACTTCTGCTTTACCAATTAATGCTGCGGCTAAAACATGACGATCCCTTTCATGATTATCCATACAAGGAATTAGATCGTCTGTCATTTCAATTAAAGCCTCTGGAAAAGCATTATTCATTATGGAAGAAAGACTCCTAGCTTTCTCTTGAGACATCACCCCATTTTTAACCAAATTCCTCAGCGATCCCTCTAAAATCTCCTCTGTCCAATGCACCTGATACAAACCCACCTCTGCTGCACAAAGGAGAATATCCCTCAGATACATCGGATAAATTACACAAGAATCTAAAATCGCAGGAAAAATAGCCATACAAAATGTTACTTGATTTGAACGCTCCCCAACCAAATCAAAGATTATGGTTGGGGATTCTTTCAGCTACGGAAATTCCGTAGCGTTCCCAGAACAACTGGCGTTCTCAGCGTGCAGTCGGAACTTTTGCCCACATACACTCT
>NZ_JAYGHV010000409.1:0-15299 GCF_034932145.1 Spirulina sp. 06S082
TTCGTGTTGATTGCATTATTTATGATTTATGAACCAGCGATAGGAATATAGACCGATGGAGGAAGATAGCTACCTCCGGTATTTATATTTTCTGCCCAATCATATAATTGCTGCTCCGTAACCGTAAACTCACTTAAGGCTGGACGAGGAGGATATGCCATTAACGAAATATATTGGTTGGGTATAGGCTGACCTTCATCATTAACGGCCTGAGTAATTAATCCCGTATAATCCGTTACGACCCGAAATGTAAACATTTGAGTAAAGTCTGGATCTGCTGTAAAAACATAAGTCTCACCAGAGAGCTTATCCAAAACATCAGATAAAGTAACATTAACCCCTTCTTGCTGAAGAAATGGAATCTGGCTATTTTCCCCTAGCAGAAGATATTTGTAGTAAGAACCCAAAAGTTCAGCCTGTGCTTTTGATTCCAAGTCACCATAAGACTCATATGCGTATGAGTTCTGACCTTGTTTCTGTACGGTGTCACGGAAAAAGGATTTAAGTGTTCGCTCTTGCCCTCCTTTATTTTCGTTTTTATCAAAGGCAAGAAGCGGAGTCCACGACCAAGCAACAAGTTGAGACCACTGCGTTACAGCCTGTCTGATCTTCGCTAAGTCTTGAGGATTTTTCAAAGAATCGGGTAATGAAGTTTCCCAATGATTCGTCATCGTAAAAGTCTCCTGAAATAAAGGTTGGTCTGATTGAAAAGAAATACAATTGAAATCAGAAAAAATCAGTCGATAGAAACAACCGATTTACTCGGCATTTTCTCCACCAGAAGGATGTTCAGCAGCATTAATCAAAAAGCTAAAATCTGCATGAGTTACTACATTAGGTTTTGGCAATCTGGCAAAAGTATGACAAGCAATGCAAGAACTCCCTGTTTCCGTTTTCTGAACGTAAGGCTCTAGCGCTACATTTGCCAACTGCGAAGGCTTATTGCTGCGATTTGGTTGAACATCCCTAAATTGCAAATCATAAGGAATGGCAGGAGAACCCAGCCATTGCGTTCCAATTAACTGATAGTTCTGCCAAATGGAAGACTTGTCAACTTGCTTAAGCGCCTTTTTCCATTCTGAATTCAATGATTTCGCCGTACCAGTAATCGGCACTAAACGAGTAATTTGAGAAGGTTTCTGCTGCTTGATTTTGCCCTTTTTGTTGAGGGTTACAGCATGGGGAAATTCAGCGCGCCAAAGGTAAGGCTCTTTCGCATAAGGACGATTTTCCTTGCACTTCTTCTCGCAATTGGGATTATAGAGGTTGTATGTCCCAGAAGTTGGTAAATTACCCGCATCTGGCGCATTATCCAAATGCTCAAATGTCGCCCAACTCCAGGCTTGCTGACTGGTTTTCTGAACAATATGAAAACCAATTAAAGCAACCGGTACTGTCACCTCTTGTTCTTCACCATTCGCACTGCTCGCCGCTTCAACCAAAAAAGTGCGAGTGGTCGTGTAATAGGTGGATTTTATCTCATCCGGCACGGGATTCGGTAAAACCATCCAAGCAGTTTTAAGCTCGATCGCGCCGACATCCTCATTTTCCAGACAAGGAAACTGACCTTCATAGATGCCATCGGGAGTCTTATTACTACAAACCAGAGCAAAGGGATTATCCGTATCGTTGAATTCTGCGAGGTTATCAGCAGAATACCACTGATTATCAACGATTTGGTTGACTTCCATCGGGTTGATGCGAATCTCGTTGACAACGTAATTCCCTGCTTGGTCGATTAACGCTTTGCGATCCGGGAGAAGTATATCTGTCCTGAGTTCAACTTCTGTTCCCGCAGCCCTTGCCAGTCTTGCAGTTTTTTCCTCTCGAGCAACTTCTCCTGCAGCCTCGGTCAAACGCAACCCCAAACGCTGAACCGTCGTATTCTCAGTCTGACACGCTGGTGGCACAATGGGTAGAACGGGGCTGGGATTTTGGCCATCGGGAAGAAATATATCATCGGGAACATTATAGAATTCCCAAACGCGAGGAGCATCGGGGGCTTCCCCAATACTTTTGTTCTGCAAAGGGAGACCATTACAGTCTGCTGGCCAGTTCAGTGCAACAAATTCTTTCCAAGCAAAATCGCCAAAAGCTGTTTCTGGATTATAGGTTGACCTGACACTCAAACTCGGATTAATCGGGATTTGAGCGGTTAACTCTGGTTGAGGCACAGGAGAGGTTTGCGCCCGAGCATTCTCAGCAGTCAGGACAAATAAACCACCTCCCACGATACAAACCAAAATTACGGACAATAGTGCAACAAGACGTTGAGTGAGTTTCATTTTAAATTTGTCAAACGACAAAAGCAAGCAACAAAAGCAGCACTAAGACAGTTTAACGATCTGTCAGCTAGTAATTTTCTTCTTACTGAAAGTAAGGTGTATAGGCTGCGATCTACTTGTAACTATTTAAACCAGAAAAATTTTCTTTGTCAAGTTTTTCGTCGGTTAAGAAATAAGTATTTAAAAATAGGATTTACGCATTAATACCGAAATGGCGATCGCCTCCCTAAATATTCTCTTTAACTTTCTGAAGTGCGATCGCCTCTTGCTCATTCTAGACTGTAAAAACGACGAGGATTATCCCAAAGGATCTTTTGCAAGATTTCCTGAGATAACCGTCCTTCAAGGGCAACCATATTCTCAACAATATCGGGATCGTGATCCATGTGAGGATAGTCAGAGCCAAAAATGAGATTATCTGCCCCCAATTCCTCGATTAGTTTGGGAAGATAAGTTTCTGAGGGTTCAACCGCAATAAAACACTGACGGCGAAAATATTCTGAGGGCTTCATTTTTACCTTATCTTTCACTTCCCAGAGTAAATCTTCGTACTCGCGATCGAGTCGCCATAACCAATAGGGCAACCAACCACAACCCGACTCGAGAAAGCCTACTTTCAGGTTGGGATGATTTTCGAGTACACCTCCTTCGATTAATGCTAATAATGCCATCATTTGTTCCATTGGGTGAGAACAAGCGTGTAGAGCAAAGCGGGTGTTAAAGCGATCGCTGCCTGCTGTCGGGACGCGGCTGTGGGTGGTTTCGTGAAGCGCGATCGCGATACTCAATTCTTCGCACCGCGTCCAGAAGGGCTTGTAAGCCGGATCGCTCAAAATTCTTCCTTTAACGGGGTTAGGGCGCAAATAAACGGCTTTCCAGCCAAACTCAGCGATGCGCTCTAACTCTGTTAGCATTTCCTCGGGATCGTGCAGATTGACGACTCCTACTCCTCTCAGCATTTGCGGATTATAACTGCAAAAGTCCCGCAGCCAATTGTTATAAGCTCGCACATAAGCGCCCACTTGTTGCGATGCCATTGTATCCACTCCCACTAGCCATAAAAGATGGGTGGGATAGACAAAG
Source organism: Spirulina sp. 06S082 (assembly GCF_034932145.1). Classification (NCBI taxonomy): domain Bacteria; kingdom Bacillati; phylum Cyanobacteriota; class Cyanophyceae; order Spirulinales; family Spirulinaceae; genus Spirulina; species Spirulina sp. 06S082. The sequence continues at coordinate 3,369 of NZ_JAYGHV010000409.1, forward strand.
GCAATATCTACTCCCATTTGATACATTGCTTGGATCTGAGATTCGGGATTGAATTCTCGCACAAAAGATTGAGGATGCGATCGCGTAACTTGTTTGACTCCTTCGAGGGCTAAAAGATCGGTATATTTATTAATCACCGATTCTCCTTGCACTTTCATTTCCGAGGAGGGGGCAAAATCTCGAAATGCGGGTTCGAGATAATCTTTCCACATTGAGTGGGGTTCATAAACGTGAGCATCCGCATCAATGATTCGATAACCTTCAAGCATGGGGAAAAATAATAGAAAATGGGATATATACTTGCCCCCTAAATCCCCCAATTCTGGGGGACTTCCGGAGTATTTTCTCTTCTCCCCCAAATTTGCCCCCTAAATCCCCCAATTCTGGGGGACTTCCAGAGTATTTCCTCTTCTCCCCCAAAGTTGGGGGCTGGGGGGCTTTCTTCTCCCCCAAAGTTGGGGGCTGGGGGCTGTCTAAAGTTGGGAGGGCTTCGTTCAATCCTACAATGAACCTACAATGACATTTTCTTCCTTTACTCTTTCTTTACGAGAAGATATTGCGATCGCGCAACAAAATACAAATATCTCTCTTCAATCTCCTGCGCGAAAGCTCACCTTTCCCAATCTTAAACCTGTACTCATTAAAATTTTTCACGATCTCAAACAAGGAAACAAAACTCTCTCTCAACTGCAAAAAGACGCGATCGCCTCTGACAATTTTGAAAGTTTGGCACTCTTCGATGCTTACCTCCAAAAATTGATACAATTAGGCTGGATTTACCATCTCGTTATTCCTCTGGCTAAAGCTGTCCCAATGGTGGGAAACTACCACCTCGATCGCGACGAGATCGACTGGCAAAATGATACTTTTATCCTTTCTCGGTTTGCATATTTACATTCCATTGATGGGGAAATGTGCCTGGAATCTCCCCTTTCCCAAAGTAAGGTTCTTCTCTTAGATTGGCGCAGTTCCGCCCTCATTGCCAAACTTTCCCAGCCGCAAACCGTGACGGAATTAATGACAGATATTCCCGATCTGACAGAAGCGATCGCGCAGCAATTCGTGTCCCTTCTCTTCGCAACCCAAATGCTTGCCCCCAAAACAGCGCGATCGCCCCTCATTTTTTGGGAATTCCACGATCTGCTTTTTCATAGCCGCAGTCGCAGTGGTAGGCACGATTACCCAATTGGAGGTGTTTATCCCTTTAAGGAGGCGATCGCGCCTCTCCCGGTCGTTAAACCCCTAATGGGAGACACGACGATCGCCCTCTACCGTCCCGATATTGAGGCACTCCAACAAACCGATTTACCTTTTACTCAAGTTTTGGAACAACGGCGATCGGTGCGAGAATATGATGAGGAAAATCCGATTACTGTACAGCAACTCGGGGAACTTTTGTATCGTTGCGCCCGAGTTAAAGAGGCGATCGAAACTGAAATGGTAGAACTCAGTCGCCGTCCTTATCCTAGTGGAGGGGCAATCTACGAACTTGAATTATATCCTGTCGTCCGTCACTGTGAGGGACTCGACCCCGGACTCTATCAATATCATCCCTTAGACCATGTACTCTGTCCGATTTCTCAATGGACTCCAGAAACTGAAGCTCTCGTTATTGAAGCATGGTTTGCCAACGGACAACAAGTGAAACCGCAAGTTTTATTGGTTATTACGGCGCGTTTCGGGCGACTCTTTTGGAAATATCGAGGCATGGGTTATGCTGCGATTTTAAAGCACGTTGGGGTCATGTATCAAAATCTCTATTTGGTTGCTACGAGTATGAATCTCGCACCTACTGCTTTGGGGACGGGCAATAGCGATTTGTTTGCCGCCGCGTCGGGAATTGATTATTATCAAGAGGCTTCTGTGGGAGAATTTATGTTGGGTTCGTTGTGTTGATGCCCCCCAGCCCCCAATCTTGGGGGAGAGGAAAGCCCCCCAGCCCCCAACTTTGGGGGAGAGGAAAGCCCCCCAGCCCCCAATTTTGGGGGAGAAGAGAAAATACTCTGGAAGTCCCCCAGAATTGGGGGATTTAGGGGGCAAATCTTTTACGGAAGAAAATAGCCCCCCAGCCCCTAATCGTGGGACAGAAGAAAGCCCCCCAACCCCCAATTTTGGGGGAGAAGAGAAAATACTCTGGAAGTCCCCCAGAATTGGGGGATTTAGGGGGCGAAGTTCGGGCATAATCATTAATGTTAGAATCTCCCAAAATTTTACTCATGCAAGAAAGAAATCTTCGCATTCGAGGGACGACACCAGAAATAGAACTTGCTGCCCGTAAACTGCGCGATCGCTTAACACCTGCTGAATTTTACCTTTGGCAAGCACTAAGAAATAAACAACTCGGAGGTTTGCGTTTTCGCTGTCAACATCCAGTGGGTCGCTTTATTCTCGATTTCTACTGTCCGTCTTGTAAATTGGCTGTTGAGGTGGATGGTGGTATTCACGATCGCCAATTTGAATATGATACTGCTAGAACCGAGCATCTTCAACAGTATGGATATCGGGTGATACGATTTAGCAATGAGAGAGTTATGAACAATATTGAGGCAGTATTAGAAGAAATTTATCAAGCGGCGATCGATCTAGCCCCCCAGCCCCCAACTTTGGGGGAGAAGACTCCGGAAGTCCCCTGAAATTAGGATATTTGGAGGGGTGAATCTGAAAGAAAATAGCCCCCCAGCCCCCAATCTTGGGGGAGAAGAAAAAATACTCCGGAAAGTCCCCCAGAATTGGGGGATTTAGGGGGCAAGCACCTTAAGAAGAGCCAGCAATAGGAATGTAAACTGAAGGTGGGAGATAGCGACCCCCTGTATTGAGATTTTTTGCCCAATCTGTTAATTGTTCTTCCGTTACTGTTGCTTCACTTAATAATGGTTTTTGCGGATAGGCCATCAATGCTACATATTCATCCTTAAAATTACCGGCTTCATCCTTGATTTGATGAATGCTGCCGGTAAACTCATTCACCACGGCTTGAAAGGTGAACTTGTCGGTAAATTCTCGTTCCGTACTGACTACATATTTTTCACCAGACAAGGCGTACAATACATCTGATAAAGTCAGAGTAATTCCTTGTTTTTTTAGGAAGGTTATTTTGTGATTATCTCCTAAGAGAAGGCTTTTGAAATCTGCTGCTAACTTATCCGCATCGCTTTGGGATTGAGAGATACCATAAGACTCAAAGGCTTCCATGTTTTGAGCCTGTTTTTGCAGGGTTTGGATGAAGAAGGATTTGAGTGTCTTCTCCTGTTTTTCTTTCTCTGCATTACCTTCAAAAGCCAGAACATCCGTCCAAGACCAAGCCACGAGACGAGACCATTGGGTGACGGATTTTTTAATCTTGGCGATATCTTGGGGATTCTGCAAAGAATCGGGTAGAGTTGTCTTTGATTTTAGCGTTTGCACTGGCATGGCGATCGACATTTTTTTGTGTTCTTCAGAATCAACTGTAACAGTTTTATTTTCCGGATATTGTAACTGCGTGGGTTAATTAAATTTGTAACATTTTATAACATAATAAAAAAGATTTGCCCCCTAAATCCCCCGATTTCGGGGGACTTCCAGAGTATTTTCTCTTCTCCCCCAAGGTTGGGGGCTGGGGGGCTATTTTCCTTCGTAAAAGATTTGCCCCCTAAATCCCCCGATTTCGGGGGACTTCCAGGGTATTGTCTCTTCTCCCCCAAGATTGTGGGCTGGGGGGCTATTTTCCTTCGTAAAAGATTTGCCCCCTAAATCCCCCGAAATCGGGGGACTTCCAGGGTATTGTCTCTTCTCCCCCAAGGTTGTGGGCTTGGAGGGCTTTTTATTGAGCATCATTGAGCAAATAACTAAAATCTGCATAGGTCTCCGTATTAGGATACGGTAACTTTGCTTGGGTGTGACAAGCAACGCACGACTCTCCCAAGGGATGTACTGGCAGTCCCTGTTGCACGTAAGATTCTAGAGTGGTATTGGCCAGCCTTGAGGGCTGATTTCCTTCCCTCAACTGCACATCCCTCAGTTGAGGATTGTAAGGCACCTCTGGGGTTCCCAACCACTGAATACCAACCAGTTGATAGTATTGCCAAACTGAAGAGTGAGACACCTCTCGCAATTTTTCCTGCCAGGTTGAATTAAAAGATTGTGCGATCGCCGGAATGGGAATGAGTCTCGTAATCTGAGAGGGAATTTGTTCTTGAATTTCTCCCATTTCGTTGCGAGTGACAGCATGAGGAAATTCCCTTCGCCAAAGATAAGGTTCTCGGGCAAAAGGGGTATTGGGTTGGCAATTTTCCCGACAGTTGCGATCGTAAAGGGTATAATTTTTAGCGGTCAATAAATTGTTTGCATCCGGTGCATTATCCACCTGTTCAAATGTTGCCCAAACCCATCCTTGCTGGCTGGTTTTTTGACTGATATGAAACCCAACTAAGCCCACTGGCACCGTGACAATTTCACTGCCGTTTGTGCTGCGATCGCTGGTAATCTGAAAAGTACGAATATTCTTGTAATATCTTGACTCGGGGATGTCGCAAACGGCATTAGTTTCGCCGAGAATAGGATTGGGTAATACTTTCCATGCTGCCTTAATCTCGATCGCCCCGACGGATTGATTCTCAGTGCAGGGAAATTTCCCTTCGTATAAGCCATCTTGTCCCGCATTGCTGCAAGCGAGAGCAAACAAGTTATTGGTATTATTAAACTCAAGCAAATTATCGGCAGTGTACCAGCGATTCTGCACGATTTGATTAACTTCTACGGGGTTGATGCGAATCTCGTTGACAATATAATTGCCCTCGCGATCGACCAGGGGTTGGCGATCGGCTAACAGCAAACTCATGCGATCGCCATCCGCTTCTGTCAGCCGTAAATCCCAAATATCCAGATTATTATCGGTTTGACAAGTCAGGGGCACCGGCGATCGCAAGGGTACCGGATCGCGACCGTCGGGCAGAAAGATATCTTTAGGAAAATGATAGAATTCCCAAACCCTAGGGAAACCCGGGGCTTGACCAATTTTCTTATCAGTTAGGGGCAAACCGTTGCAATCTGCCGGCCAATTCAAAGCTACAAATGCCTGCCAAGCCAATTGAGCAAAAGCTGTCTCGGGATTATAGGTTTCTCGGATACTCGAACTGGGATTAGCTGGAATCTCAAAGGTGAGTTTTGCAGAGGGAATACTTAGATTTTGCGCCTGAACTTTATTTGCAGGTTGTACAAAAAGGATTGCACCTATACAAAAAATGAGAACGATCTCTAAAATTGACCTAAAATTTCTAGCGATTTTTCTCATCACAACTCACAACTTTAATTTTTACGCAATTAGATGAGATTTAACTCCCAAGTTTAGGAGGAATTGGAGTCAAAGTCCCTCAGATTTGAGGGATTTAGGGGGTGGGTGCGTAAATTCTATTTAAGAGAAACCAAAAGCAATATAAGGAGAAGGTGGAAGATAATCGCCTCCTGTATGAATGTTATAGATCCAATTGGATAACTGCAATTCCGTCACAGTATCTTCTCCTAAGATGGGACGAGATGGATAAGCAACCTCTGAAATATATTGACGGTTGATGGGATAACCTTCTGCATCGATCGCGGACTTAATTTCGCCGACATACTTATTCAAGACAACGTGATAGGTAAACATTCCCCCAAATTCAGGATATTTCGTGGTGACGAGTTCGAGGCCGCTTAACTGTTTGCAGACATCGGATAAAGTCACGGAAATCCCGCGATCGCGCAAAAATTCAATGCGATCGTTTTCCCCTAATATAAGGTGTTTAAGTGTTTGAGAGTGCCGTTGTGCGTTTTTCTTGGACTCGGACTGACCGTAAGCGGCAAAAGCGAGATCGTCTCGGGCTTGTGCTTTGAGAATTTGGATATAGAAGGCTTTCAAGGCTTGTTCTTTAGATGCTTTTTGCGGATCTCCCGAAAAGGCTAAACAAGGAGTCCACGACCAAGCAACGAGTCGAGACCATTGGGTAGCACCTTGTTTTATTTTGGCGATGTCTTCGGGATTCTTCAAAGAGTCAGGAAGTGAAGTTTCCCAGTCATTTACTGTTTCTGGTGCTTTAACAGGCATTGCGAGTAACATTTTCAACATCTCCTTCAATGTAATTTGGCTGACTAGAAGAGCAATAAAATGCTGGCTTAGGCAGCGATCGCTCTTTTGATCGAACATCATAGACAATATTGTACATCAATAAAAGTATTGCCGAATACAACACTCCTTTTTGCAACTTTTTGTCTGCTACTGGGGCGGCGATACAATCAGGAGAATAAAAAGCAAGGAATGTCCGCCATGCAAATGCCGTCGCTGCTTCTGGTGTATAATTGACACGAATCAACGACTCGGGATCTTTTAAGAATTGACCGACCAATATAGGAGTTGGTCTGGCGATCGCGATGGGCGATCGCACTTCCTCAGTTAATGCCCAAACGTTGCCTCCCAATAAGCAAGCCAAAACAATTCCTAGAAGAATTGTTAAGCGTTGAAAGATTTTCCTCATTTTTCCAATCATTAAAACTTCCCAATCGCGAATTTTTGCCCCCTAAATCCCCCAATTCTGGGGGACTTTCCAGAGTATTTTCCCTTCTCCCCCAAAGTTGGGGGCTGGGGGGCTGTTTCCTTTCTTTAGATTTGCCCCCTAAATCCCCCAATTCTGGGGGACTTTCCAGAGTATTTTCCCTTCTCCCCCAAAGTTGGGGGCTGGGGGGCTGTTTCCTTTCTTCAAATTTGCCCCCTAAATCCCCCAATTCTGGGGGACTTTCCAGAGTATTTTCTCTTCTCCTCAAGGTTGGGGGCTGGGGGGTTGTTTCCCTTCTTCAAATTTGCCCCCTAAATCCCCCAATTCTGGGGGACTTCCAGAGTATTTTCTCTTCTCCCCCAAGGTTGGGGGCTGGGGGGCTGGCTGTCTAAGGTTAGAAGCTGGGGGGCTGTTTCTACAACCACATGGGGATCGGATTGAGTTGGTCTTCAGGAATGGGTTCCTTTAACCAGCCCAATTGTACGGGAACATCATAAAGTCGTCCCGCATCCAATCGCTTCCAGAAGAGACGCAAACCCGGTACGATGACTTTGACTACATTTAAGCCGATATCGGGGCGTGTTTGGTCGAGAACAAGCATTTCCATGCCCTTTTCTTCCACGAGGTGCTGACAGTATTGAATGTCTGCTAAAAGGTCATCATGCCAAACGATCGCATCGTCACTATAGCGTTTAGCTGGAACTTGGCGATCGGGGAGTAAATAGGGCTGATTTTCTACAGTCGCTGTTTTCCACCAGTTCAGCATATGGGGTTCTGTGGAAATAGCATAACGGGTCGTCCCGTCAGCATTAGCTAATAAAACCGCCGGAAGTACTTGCCCAATTTCCGTTAGCGCCCGTTGTAGTGCCAGTTTAGGGTCGAAATGAGTACCGAAACCAAAAATAATATCTTCCACCTCGCGATCGCATCGCCGAGAAATTGCGCCAAAGGTGGGAATATTTAGATCGCTAGTGAGATCCAAGACCCAAAGTTCTCGACCGAGGGAGTGATAATAGTCAGAAACGGCTTGAAAATAAGGGTCGTCGAAACTATTCAAGGCGATCGCGGGACGAGAAAGGCGATTGTACCACCACAAAGCAATACAATCCCGTTCAACTAATTCAAAAAAGCCTTGCAGAATGGCTTCTTCGATGGTATTCCCTGCCGCGCACCCATTCGTATTGGCCCAACAATCGGGCTTTTCCGGTTTAGGATAGCCAAAATAACAATAAGCAGTGGGTAAATATTTAAAATCTTGCTGAGTTAAAGACCAAACGGGAGTCCAGTCAATCTCCTTGCTTTCATCAAAAGGTTCGGGGACACGCTGAAAATTATCTTTGTGAGTGGCATTCCACTGGTGTCGATGTTTGTATTGTGCAGGACTGAAGTTCATGCAAGCATTGGGGTGAATGGCTTTCTCTGCAAGAGTTTGATAGTTAGCTTTAATACGAACTTCATCTCCTTGAAAAACACTAGAATAGCGTTCGATCGCTTCTCCAAACCCGCTTGCTTTAGCTTGAGCATCTGTTCTTCCTTTCCCCGCACTTCTCCCCCCGATATTCTTTTGCAGGTCAAGGAGAGAATCAAACATGGTAAGATGATGGTGTTGCGCCCGATATATATGCGTTAAACTGTTGAAGTCTCCTGGTAATTTTTCCAGCGATCGCACCACTCCAGTAATGGGACTGATGTGGTGCTGATACTTGGCCAAAGTTTCCTCGGGGGTAACGCAACGATGTCCCCCATCGGTGGTAAATTTCTTCTTGCGACTGCCGATAATCACTGGGAGAGGGCGCTTTTGGGGTTTAAGGAAGCCGCAATGGGGACATTGAGGACGCTTGACAATGGAGTGGTTATGTAGGGACAGGGAAAGGGGGTCATAGGTGGCGATCGCGTTTTCAAGACGTTTGTTTTCCCCTTGGAGAATCCATTTGAGGAGTTCATTAGCGACCATTGTTAGGGCAGTTTGTCGGGTTACAGGCAGATCTACGAGGGGAGGAGTAAGAGGCGATCGCTTATCTCTGCGTCTGCGGATAAAACTTTCAGTCGGTTGATTGTTTCGCAACCGTTGCGCTAAACATTCCCAACAGGCTGTTTTATGGGGCTGGAATATGGGTCCGATCCAAAGGAGAGTCCCGATCGGTTTGACCAACATCCAAGGGATAGAGGTTTGTAAATTAGTTTGGTTAATTGCCTCTATTTCAGGGTGCAAATAGTCATCGGTTAAGATGATTTCAATATCTGCGGGTTCGGCGATTTGTATATGCAAAGATGCTAACATATCCGTTAATTCCTGCTCGTGCAAAGACCCCAAGGTTTTAACGGCAACTTTAATGGATTTGAGGCGCTTTTTGGCATCTTCTGGCTTGACGTTGAGATATTCGCACAACAGGGTAATATTAGGCGGTAAAATGCCCTCATTTTCAACGAGAAGGCCTTTCTGTTGCAACTCCATCAGGGCGAAATAAATATAGGTCTCTGGAATCTCGTTGCGGAGTTGAGCGACGATTTCCTCTTGCGATCGCGTCCCGTCAATTAAAGGAATCAGTTTTTGATAGATAACATCGCTCAATAAAATAGTGCCTCTTTCAGACAATAAGAAGGCACTTTCTCCCTCTACGGTTTCAACGCGGAAGCTATTTTTAAATTTGGGTTTTTCAATCATGCTGATTTGGCAATAAAAATAATTGTTGCATCTTTGCCCCCTAAATCCCCCAATTCTGGGGGACTTCCGGATATTCTCCCCCAAAGTTGGGGATCGAGAGTTTTTTGCCCCCTAAATCCCTCAATTCTGGGGGACTTCCGGATATTCTCCCCCAAAGTTGGGGGCTGGGGGGCTGTTTTCCGACAAAAATAAGATAGAGCAGAAAACCAATTTTCTCTCTATCTCATTAAAATTATAGAACCTTACAGATCGTCTTTCTGAAATTGATTGCGATCGCCTCCCATTGAACTTCTCCTTTACTGTTATGCGATCGCAAATATGACTTGAGCCATAAGTCTCCCATAAATGCTGGCGATCGGGGAATCAGGAAGATAAATCAAGGAAGCGATCGCGTTCTTTCTGTGACTTGAAAAGGGATGGTAAGGCAGTGAGTATTACTGAGAAGAAACTTGGGTCACTTGACGCAAAGCACGGGTTTGATCCATCAATGCTTCCATATCTTCTTCGGATAAACGTTGGACATAATTGATCTTCACTTCTTCAATTAAAGCGACTAATAAATACTCCAAGCGTTCGATACTTTGCTTGCCTTTAATTTCGGTTCTCATTGACTTTGTAAATGTTTCCACCAATTTTTCTAATAATTTATCAAATTCGGGATCTTCCTCAATCAATTGCTTAATCTGGGCGTAAAGAATATTGTAAGTTTGGGCGATCGTTTGTTGGATTAAAGTTTTTGTTGTTTTCTCTACTCCTGGAATCATTTTCAAGTTTTGATAACCGGGTGCTTCTTTGATGGCTTTTTCGAGACTGTATTGCAGGAGAGATTCAATATCTTTTTCAACGGCAGGAAGCACTTTATTAACGACTAATTGTACCACCAAACGAGTAATTTCTGCAACTTCATTAGTATTATTGAGATCGATGTAAGTATTGTTATCTTCCTGTGCTAAAACGTTTGTAAATTCTCCTCTTTGAATTGAGCCTTGAACTTGATTGAGAACTCCCACTACAACGACTTCTGTTAAGTCTTCAGCGATCCCAGCAACAAAGCCTTGACTGGCTTGTTTTTTGATTTTTTGGAGGTCAATAATTTTAGCTTGATGCAGGCGAATTGTTACTGGAATAATTCGCAATAAACGGATGGGACGCAGCCAATAGAGAACGGGGAAAAATAACAAGATATCATACCAGCGCCAGAGCATTGCATCGAGCCAACTTACCCCTTTACGCTGACGGCTAATAAACCACGATCGCGCTAAAAATTCGAGGAGAAAAAGAGCAGTAAAGGGAAAATCAACTAGACCAAAATTATCGAAGGGTTCGCCATTTTCGCCGATGGGACGGAAATAATTAGTTTCCATCAAGGGACGAACGCGTTTATTAAAAAATTCTAGTTCTTCCGAGGCACTTTTCTGAGAAAGATAGTCCTGACTCCAAAATATGTTGAATGCTTCTTTTGCAGAACCATCTGCTTTGGTAACTCGTTCGCGCATTAGGTTTTTAATCCGTTCTAAAGTTCCAGTTTTATTGGCAACTTGGAAAGGATTTGTATCGATCATCTCATTGCTGCGATCGCGCAAACCTGCTAGAATCTCGGTCACTTGGGGAGAACGAAAACTACTCAATTCTTTTTCAAACTCTTCAACTCGTTTTAAGTATTCTTGGGTGTCGCGGTTGGCTTCTATGCCTTTAACGGGGTCGTAGAGTTGAGCAATAGGTAACTGATGTACAATCATGGGTTCTTGGGGGAACTGATATTCAAAGTCTCCCAGTTTAAAATTGATCAAAGACATTCGACCTTGAAGCCAAAAATCTCGCAAAGGAATATAAGTATAATTAAATAAAACAACAATATAGTTGAGAAGGGCAAAGATCGCCATACCTCGTTCAAACCAAATATTGTTTTTCTTCAGGAAATTAGAGGTTGAAGGTGAAATTTGTTTAGAAAGAGCCATGAGAATTACCAAAACTATATTTTGACGAAATTTCTTTTTGATAACCCACTTTATAACCCATTCCTCCCCCTAACGATCGCAATGCAATATTTATGCAATATTTATTCAAGAACCGCGATCGCGCAACCCATTCCCCTGCAACAAAAAGAGTTCTGCTTCCGTACAAACCCCATCTAAGCGACGATCCCAAGCATCTACGGGTAATTGAGTCAGCAAGGAAGATTGAAAAACAATCCCGATCGCGGGTTTATCTTGCCACTCGGGTAATGCTAACATTCGATCGTAAAAGCCCCCTCCATATCCCAAACGGTAGCCAGCGCGATCGCAAGCAACTGCTGGCACGAGGATTAAATCTACTACTTTCGCCTCTAAGATGGGTAAATTGGCGGCAGGTTCAAAAATGCCATAAGCGCCCTTTTCTAGCTCATTTTCGGGCTGCCAGATATGCCAGAGGAGAGATTTACCCACACATCGAGGTAAGCCCCATTGCTTTTGCTTATTCTGCCACAAAGGACTCAAATCGGGTTCTTGGCGAAAACTACTATAAACAAGTACAGTTGTTGCCTTGACAAACAAGGGTATATCTTGCAATAGAGAACAGAGGCGATCGCTTTTCTCTCGCCAACTTTCCGGCGTTAATGCTTGTCTTTGCTGCAATAATTGACGGCGTAGGTTTTTTTTCCTCATTCTCATCTTTGACTTTGATATGCCTGCCATGCTAACTCTAAAAGGGCGGTATGAGATTGGTCTGTATTCCTCGAATTCATTGCTCTTAAGAGGCGATCGCAGTCGTAGCGACTAA
>NZ_JAYGHV010000410.1:0-14947 GCF_034932145.1 Spirulina sp. 06S082
GAAACGGCAAATACGCAACCCGCCCTCTTTGCCCTAGAATACGCCCTTGCCCAACTGTGGCAGGCTTGGGGCATTCAACCGACGGTTTTACTCGGTCACAGTATTGGGGAATATGTAGCCGCTTGTTGGGCGGGAATTTTCAGTTTAGAGGATGCACTGCATTTAATTGCGGCGAGAGGGCGGCTGATGCAATCTTTACCGAGGGATCTCGGGGGTATGGTAGCAGTACGAGCCGGAAAAGAACAAGTACAAAAATTCTTGGATTCTCATCTTGTCATTGCTGCCATCAACGGCCCCGAAAGTACAGTAATTTCTGGCCCGAAAGTCGCGATCGCAACCCTGACGGTACAACTGGAACAAGCAGGTATTCAGTCCAAACCCCTCAATGTTTCCCATGGGTTCCACTCCCCTCTCATGGATCCGATCCTGTCTGAGTTTCGCACTGTAGCAGAATCGGTGCATTATACTTCCCCTAACTTGGCGATCGTCTCCACCCTAACGGGAAATTGGGTCGGGGAAGAGATGACGACTCCCGACTATTGGGTGCGTCACTTACGACAGCCCGTGCGCTTTATGACCGCCTTGCAAGCCCTTTCCTCCAACCCCCGTTACTTTGTGGAAATCGGTGCAAAACCCATCCTATTAGCAATGGCACAAGGATGTTTGCACGATACTCCCTACGGGAACGCAAGCGATCGCCAATGGTTGCCCAGTCTCCGGCCTAGCCAGAGCGATCGCGCCACAATTTTCACCAGTTTGGCACGACTGTACGCGGAAGGGGCGCAGATTCATTGGCAGGCTGTTGAACCCGAAACGAATCCAGCTTCTGTTTCCTTGCCCCTCTCTCCCTTTCAACGCCAGCGTTATTGGTGGGATACCCCCCTTCCCAATAGCGTCCCTGTGAGTCCTTCTGGGCATCCCTTGTTAGGCGATCGCCTTGCCCTTGCAGGCACTCAAGAACAACGTTATCAAAATCAGATCGGGGTTCACTCTCTCCCTTATCTTGGGGATCATTGCGTATTGGATCGGGTGGTTTTCCCCGCAGCCGCCTATCTGGAAATAATGTTAGCGGCGAGAGGAGAAACGGAGATGGCGATCGCAGAGATGGCGATCGAGCAGCCTTTATTTTTAACAGACAAGGGAATAACGCTGCAAACCCTCATTACTCCAGACTCGCGCCTCGAAATTTTTAGTGGGTCTGATGAGGAAGAATCCTTTCACCGCCATGCCATCGCCAAAATTGTTAAGATTGCTGCCCAGTTAGCCCCCCAGTCTCTCAGTGACCTACAAACGACCCTCACCCCCTATCCTATCGATCGCGATCGCTATTATCAAACCCTCAAGGAACAAGGGCTAACCTATGGGGAAACATTTCGCAGCATTGAGGCACTTTGGCACCACAACGGACAAGCACTCAGTCGCATCCGTTTGCAGCCGGAAATCGCTACAACAGGCTATTTTCTGCATCCTATTCTCTTGGATGCTTGTTTACAAACCATTGGAGCCACCGTTACCGATCTCACCCCCGACGGGACTTATCTTCCTATTGGTTTGGACTCATTACATTGTCAACAACAACCCAGCACCCAACACCGAACCTATTGGTGCGGGGTTACACTGCACGCTAACTCGGAAACCCATCCCCAAACCCTGAAAGCCGATCTCTGGATCTGGGATGAAACAGGCGCGATCGCAGCGACAATTGCCGGGATGACCCTCCAATATGTCAGCAACGTCTCTCTCGAACAAAAATTCGCGACGACTTCTCCCCAAGACTGGTGCTATGAACTCGTCTGGCAACCCCAACCGCGATCGCAGTCCTCATCGCCCCCAGATGCACCGATCTGGTTGATTTTCGGCGATCGTCAGGGAGTCGCCTCCCATCTCATTCAAACTTTGCAAAAACAACACGGCGATCGCTGCATTCTCGTCACCCGAGGCAAGGAATATCGCATCAATGACAGCTATATTCTAAATCCCACCGATCCCCAAGATTTTCAGCATCTCCTCAACGATCTCGCCCCCCTCCTCATCTCCTCCTCGGGTACTTTAACCTGCCGGATCGCTTACTTGTGGGGCTTGGATCTGGCGGAAGAACCCCGCAAAGACCTAACCGCACAACAGGAGATTTGCGGTGGACTGCTGCATTTGGTGCAAGCGATCGCCACGATGCCCGCCCTCTCGGCCCAGTTGTGGGTCGTGACTCGCGGCACCCAAGCCCTCGGCATCCCCTGCCCCCTCCAGCCACAACAGGCCACCCTGTGGGGGTTCGCCCGTACCCTGCGTTTGGAGCGCCCGGATCTGCCCTGTACCTGTATCGATCTCGACCCATCCCCCCCTGCCGAAAATTGGGACGAGTTACTGGCGGATCTGCGTTCTCCCGATGGAGAAGACCAAATTGCCTATCGATACTCCCTACGGGAACGCAAGCGAACGCAACAGCGTTTCGTTGCCAGATTGCAACCCTATGTACCCCCCGCTTTAACCCTCCCAAAAGGAGAATCCTTCCGCTTGGGAATGTCCGATTATGGCGTTCTTGACAATCTCACCTTGATCCCCACAGTCCGGCGATCGCCTGCAGCCGGAGAAGTAGAAATTCAAGTCAAGGCTGCCGGGGTTAATTTTCGAGATGTACTGAATGCCTTGGGAATGCTGCAACCCGTTTTGGAAGAGATGGGTTTTACCTCGGCTGAGGAAGTTCCCTTCGGCGGGGAATGCGCGGGGACGATCGCCAGAGTGGGAACCGGGGTCGAAGGGTTACAAGTGGGAGACGCGGTAATCGTTGCCCCGGCGATCGGCAGTTTGAATCAGTTTGTCACTGTCTCCGCAAATTTTGTTGTTGCCAAACCCTCATTTCTCACTTTTGCTGAAGCCGCAACCCTCCCCACCACCTTCCTCACAGCCTATTATGGTTTAGTGCATCTTGCTAACTTACAACCCGGCGATCGCATTCTCATCCATGCTGCAGCCGGAGGAGTGGGTCAAGCCGCCATTCAAATCGCCCGCCAGATCGGGGCAGAGATTTTTGCCACCGCCAGCCCGAAAAAATGGGCATTTTTGCGATCGCAGGGAATCACAAAAGTAATGAACTCCCGCAGCCTCGATTTTGCTGAAGAAATTTTGGCTGTGACCCAAGGACAAGGGGTGGATGTCGTTTTTAATAGCCTCAATGGGGAAGCGATCGCCAAAAACATCGAGAGCCTTGCCCCTCAAGGACGGTTTGTAGAAATTGGCAAAATTGGCATTTGGAGTCGAGAGAAAATGCAGCAATCTCGCCCGGATGTCACTTATTTTCCCTTCGATTTACTCGAAGTCGCCCAAACTGAACCGCAACGAATTTCTGAAATGTTGGGGGTGTTGCGAGAACACTGGTGCGATCGCAGTTTTATCCCCCTCACCAAAACTGTTTTCCCCATTACGGATGCGCCGAAATCCTTTCACTATATGGCTCGCGCCCATCATGTCGGCAAGGTCGTCCTCACTTTTCCTTCTTCCTCAATCATTCTCCCCCATGCAGCCTATGTGATTACTGGCGGATCGGGAGCGTTAGGGCTACAAGTGGCGCAGTGGCTGGCGAGCCAAGGTGCTAAACATTTAACCTTAATGGGACGGCGATCGCCTGCTCCAGAAGCGCTAGAGGTCATCCAGCAACTGGAACAGGAGGGAGTAACCATTTCTTTCCTGACTGTGGATGTGGCTGAAAAACAAGACTTACAAAAAGCGCTAACCAAGATAAACAGTATAAAAACACCATTGAAAGGAATATTTCACCTAGCAGGAGTTTTAGAAGATGCACTCTTAGCCAATCAAACATGGCCGCGTTTTTCAGCCGTCATGCGCCCAAAACTGTTAGGGGCATGGAATTTACACAACCTCACTCAAAATCTGGATTTAGATTTCTTTGTTTGTTTTTCCTCTATTGCGTCCCTTTTCGGTTCCCCCGGCCAAGGAAATTATGCGGCGGCCAATGCCTTTCTTGACGCGATCGCCCATCACCGTCATGCCTTGGGACTGCCTGCCTTAAGCATCAATTGGGGACCTTGGGGGGAAGTGGGAATGGCGGCTCAGGTGGCGGTTCAGAATCGTTGGCGCGATCGAGGGCTAACCCCCATTACCCCCGAGCAGGGGCTGGAATTCCTAACGGAAATGCTTGCACAACCCCGTCCCCAAATCGGCATTTTTCCCATTGATTGGGCAACCTTCTTGAGCGATCGCCCTGCCGATTCTCTCTCACCTTTATGGGAAACATTGAAGCCTCACCCTCCAACTCCCCCAATGGCTCCTCGATGGGAAATTATCGAGCAACTGGCCACGCAACCCGAAGGCGATCACCAAGCGCTCCTGACCCATTATCTACAAGGTCAGTTAGCTAAAGTGATGGGTTTTAATTCCCCCGAAGCCATCGATCCTCAGACCACTTTTGGAGATTTGGGGATGGATTCTCTCATGGCAGTCGAATTTGGCAACCGCCTGCAAACCCAACTGGGTCGCCCCATTCCCCAAACTCTCACTTTTGATTATCCAACCCTTGCCGCCCTTGCCGGGCATTTGGCTGAAATTCTCGATATTGCCAATGTTCCCCTATCTCCCTCCCCTCCTGAAACCCCCGAAACTCCAGAAACTCCCCCTCCTGCGCCCAAAAACCCCGAAACGCCTGCTCTTGTTCCTGAAGCCTACACCCCACCCCCAGAGCATTACACCTTTGCCCTCATGCCTGATTACCTGCGATTGCGCCAAGACCTTGATCGTGTTGAAAAATTGGGCAATCCCTTCTTTACAGTCCGGGATGGCATTGCCCGAGAAACCGTTGCCATGCAAGGGCGATCGCTACTGAACTACTCCAGCTATAACTATCTCGGACTTTCGGGCGATCCTCGCGTCACCGAAGCCAGTCAAAAGGCAAGTGCTTGCTACGGAACCTCAGTTTCTGCCAGTCGAGTTCTCTCGGGAGAGCGACCCCTCCACCGAGAATTGGAACGTGCGATCGCTCAGTTTCTAGGGACGGAAGACAGTATCGTTTATATTGGCGGTCATGCAACCAATGTCACCACCATCGGTCACTTATTCCAAGAAAAGGATTTGATTCTCTACGATGCCCTCAGCCACAATAGCATTCGCGAGGGATGTCGCCTTTCTGGGGCAACGGCGATGGAATTTCCTCACAACGACTGGCAAGCCCTCGATCGCCTCCTGCAAGAACACCGTCCCCATTATGAAAAAGTGCTGGTCGCCATCGAAGGGGTCTATAGCACGGATGGGGATCTCGCTCCCCTCCCCCAAATCATTCAAGTGAAATCTAAACATCACGCTTTTTTATTAGTTGATGAGGCACATTCCTTGGGGGTTTTAGGAACAGGAGGCCGAGGCATTGGGGAACATTTCCACATTGCCCCGGATGCTGTTGATTTATGGATGGGAACCTTGAGCAAATCCCTTGCCAGTTGCGGGGGGTATATTGCCGGGAGCGCCCCTCTGGTGGAATATCTCAAATATACGGCTCCCGGTTTTGTCTTCAGTGTCGGTATGACTCCTAGTAATGCTGCTGCTGCCCTAGCTGCCTTACAAATTGTTACCACCGAACCCGAGCGAGTCGCACAAGTTCAAGCGCGATCGCGGCTGTTCCTTTCCTTGGCACGAGAGTGCGGTCTCAATACAGGGGCAAGTGGTGATTCTCCTATTATCCCCATCATTGTCGGAGAACCTCAAAAAGCAGTACAACTCTCCCATGCACTCTTTCAACAGGGTATTGATGTGCAGCCGATGGTCTATCCTTCCGTACCTTATAATGCCGCACGCCTGCGTTTTTTCCTCAGTTGCCTGCATTCTGAGGCGCAGATTCGCAAAACCGTGCAGATTTTAGCCGATGAACTCTTGGTACTCGAGACATTGACATGAAGAAAGAACAACAGACTCCCCGAAAATATACCCTTGTCGCCCTACCCGGAGAAGGCATCGGTCCCGAAGTCGTCGAAGCCTGTTTGAGGATTTTACAGGCATTGGCAGAGGTTGAGGGGTTTCAACTTCAGGTGAAGCACGGTTGGATCGGAGAACCTGCTAAAGCCCGTTTTGGGATTGCTTTGCCCCTTGAAACTCTACTCATGTGCGAAGAGTCAGATGCTATTCTTTTCGGAGCCGTGACCCAAGGGGGATTACTGGAACTGCGACGCTATTTCGAGCTATTTATTAACTTGCGCCCCGTGCGTCCCTCTCCCCATCTCTTGACATCTTCCCCCATTAAACCCGATCGCTTGCAGGGGGTTGACTTGCTGTTCGTGCGAGAATTAGCAAGCGGAATTTACTTTGGCACGTCAGGACGAGATTGCGATCACGGCTTCCACACCATGCACTACACTGATAGGGAGATTCGTCGCATCGCTCGGGTTGCCCTCAGTTACGCCCGAGATCGCCGCCAGCATCTCACTATCGCTCACAAAGAAAATGCTCTCCCTCACATTCCTTGGACTCGTCTGGTTCAAGGGGAGGCGCAGAATTTTCCCGAGGTTCGCATCGAACCAATGTTAGTGGATAATCTGGCCATGCAGCTTGTAATGCGCCCTCGGGAGTTTGATGTCATTCTGGCAGGGAATTTGTTTGGCGACATTTTAAGCGATTTAGGAGGCGCGATCGCGGGATCTATCGGCTTATTGGGGTCTGCCAGTCTCAACAGAAGCGGGTTTGGAATGTACGAAGCGATTCACGGAACCGCCCCCGATATTGCCGGGAAAGGGATTGCCAATCCCCTCGGTACATTGGCAGGGGTAATGCTTATGCTGGCAGAATGGGGAGAAACTGAGGCAGTACAGTCCTTGTCCACGATTCAAGATCGCTTGCTGTCCCAAGGATATCGGACAGCAGATCTCTATCATGGGGAGGAGTCTTCGCAAATCCTTGTTACAACGGACGAACTGGTTGCCCTGTTTGTCCGAGAAATTCAAAACACAAAAGTTTCCTGATTTAAAAGCACGATCGCAAAAAAAACCTAATTTTCAACTATGATAAGAGGAATTTATCCAGCGAAAATGCAGATACAAGCCCAGTCATCTTTACTGTTTAAGTTGGCAACAATTTCAGCCCTATTTTGGGTTTCAAACCCGAGTTTTGCGCGAGGGGTGATGGTTTCCCAACCCGTTGCAGAGAATCCCGAAAATTTGCTCGCTCAGTTTGAGGAAATGCCTGCGATCGAGGAGGATGAGTTCCCGGAAAGTCAGGCGATCGAAATCCCAAAACTCGAGACAAAAACTCTGGCGATTGAAGCAGAAGAACTCTTAGAAAACCAGGACCTGCCTTTCGGTACAGTCGGTCAGAATCGATGGTACATTCAGGGAGCAGGAGCAACGAACCTCGACAGCGACGATGATGGTGAATTTGGCTTAGTTGGTGCGGGACTTTCTTATTTCTTTGCAGAGGGTCACAGCGTCAATCTAGAACTGAATAATCTAGCGGTTATTCAGAAGGGAAAGGATGCCTTGGGTATGAATCTGGCAGTAATTTTGAGATGGCATTTCTATCGTGACCCGGATTGGTCGCTTTATTTGGATGGGGGAGCGGGAATTTTAGGAACGACAGAGAATGTTCCCAGTGGGGGATCGAGTTTCAATTTTACGCCCCAAGCGGGTTTGGGTGCGACGATTCGCATGAATGGAGACCAAAGGCTACTGCTTGGCCTGCGTTGGCATCACATTTCCAATGCCAATTTATTTACGAGCAATCCGGGACGAGATAGTGTAATGGGCTATATTGGCATAACTTGGCCACGATAGCGGCGATCGACGTTTTTGGAATTTTTATCAATGAAAGCCCAACAGCCAATAACCAACACCCAACACCCAACAATCATCGATCTGCTGTGCGATCGCGCTGAAATGACTCCCGATCGCCTTGCCTTTATTGGCTTGCAAGATGGAGAAAGGGCTGAATTGAGGCTCACTTATGGGGAACTGGAGCGGCAAGCAAGAGCGATCGCGGCTGGTCTTAGCTCACAGATGAAAGTGGGGGAACGAATCTTACTGATTTACCCCTATGATGCGGGATTAGCGTTTATTGCTGCCTTTTTGGGCTGTTTGTATGCGGGTATTGTTGCTGTTCCCTGTCATCCTCCTCGTAATCGTCACGGGATTGCCGAGATCCTCGGACGGCTCGAGTCGGCGCAGACAAGGGCGATCCTTGCTCCCAAATCCCTACAAGCCAAACTCAAACGTCAGTTTCAGAAAGTTGATGCTCCAGTGTGTCAGTGGTTGACCCTAACAGAAACCACGAAAACTGTTTCTTCCGACTGGCAACGACCAGATGTAAGGGCAGAGACCTTAGCCTTTTTGCAATATACTTCTGGCTCCACAGGCATTCCCAAAGGGGTGAGGATCACTCATAAGAGTCTATTCCACAATCAAAAACGCCTCGCCAGTGCCTTTGGTCACAATGAAGATTCTGTGGGAGTGGGGTGGTTGCCCCTCTTTCACGATATGGGTTTAATTGGCAATGTTTTACAGGCCATCTATTTGGGTGCGTCTTGCGTGTTAATGTCTCCGATCGCCTTCATTCAAAAACCTGTCCGATGGTTACAGGCGATTTCTCACTATCGCGCCACCACGAGTGGGGGACCCAATTTTGCTTACGATCTCCTTTGCGATCGCGTCAGTGAGGAGGAATTGTCACGACTCGATCTGAGTTCTTGGGAGGTGGCCTTTTCCGGAGCCGAACCCGTTCGCGCTGAAACCTTAGCACGTTTTGCCAGCAAGTTTGCGCCTTGTGGGTTTCGGTCAGAGGCGTTTTATCCCTGTTATGGCATGGCTGAGGCAACCTTATTTATTGCTGGGGGACAAAAGTTGACCCCCCCTGCGATCGCCAATGTAGAAGAGGCGGCTTTATCGGAAAATCGGGTGGTGTCCGTTGCCGAAAATCATTCCTCTCAAAGCACTTTAGTGAGTTGTGGGCGAGCTTGGTTCGACGATCGGATCGCCATCGCCGATCCGCAAACTTATCATCTTTGTCCCCCCGATCGCGTCGGAGAAATCTGGGTATGCGGTGCGGGGTTAGGAAAGGGCTACTGGAATCAACCCAAAGAAAGCGATCGCACTTTTGGCGCTTATCTGGCGGATACGGGAGAGGGTCCATTTTTGCGGACGGGAGATTTGGGGTTTATCAAAGAGGGGGAACTCTTTATTACCGGACGGCTCAATGATGTTCTGGTATTCTGGGGACTCAATCACTATCCCGAACAGATCGAACGGGTCGTTGCCACCTGTCACCCGGCCTTTCTCCCCAACAGCAGTGCGGCTTTTGCGGTGAAGATAGAGGGGCGCGATCTCCTTGTTATCGTTCAAGAAGTCGAACGCCAGCAGCGCGATCGCTTAACGGCTCAAAGCGTAGCAGAGTCTATTCGTTGGGCGTTGTTTGACCAATATTTTCTCGATGTTTACGCGATCGCGCTGCTCAAACCCAAGGGCATTCCGAGGACTTCAAGCGGCAAGATTCAGCGTCATGCTTGTCGAGAGCAGTATGTGAGAGGAGAGTTAGGGATTTTGGATGAATGGCGATCGCCAAAAACTTTAGATATGCCAGCCCTAATCAGCCGCTATCTCAATCCAATCGTACATTTCCGGCGCTGGTGGTATTCAATTATCAAGGGCTAATGATCAATGAGTGACCAACAACAACCCAACCCCCAAAACATTCTCTTTCTCGGTGACGACATCAACACCGATGATATTATTCCGGCTCAACGCGGCACAAAAGACGATCTAGAGCATTTGGCCTATTATGCCTTTGAACATATACTGGGGGCGGGAAATCTGCGACAATACGATCGCATTGAAGCGGGTTCTAACTTTGGTTGTGGTTCCAGTCGCGAGTTTGCCCCCCTCGCCATCAAAGCGGCGGGCATTCAAAGCATTCAAGCAAAATCCTTTGCAGAAATTTTCTATCGTAACAGTATCAATATCGGATTATCCCTCGAAACAAAGGCAGAAACCGCCCCCGATCCCG
The DNA here is from genome assembly GCF_034932145.1 of Spirulina sp. 06S082. Classification (NCBI taxonomy): domain Bacteria; kingdom Bacillati; phylum Cyanobacteriota; class Cyanophyceae; order Spirulinales; family Spirulinaceae; genus Spirulina; species Spirulina sp. 06S082. The sequence goes on from NZ_JAYGHV010000410.1 coordinate 9,982, forward strand.
TTGTACAAGGTATCGTCGCAGCCGGTGGATTGATTCCCTACAACCAGCAACGTCGCCGAGGCGCGATCGCGGTTCCCAAAAGTGAAACGACTCCTCGACCCATGACCGTGACCGAAAAGCTATTGGCACGGGCTTCGGGGAATACCTATGTTAAACCGGGAGAGACCATCTTTGCACAGGTCGATTTGGCCATGTCCCACGATGCGATCGCAGGGCCAGTGGCTCGACTCTTTTATCAACATTTTGGGGAAAACGCATCGGTATGGGATTCGCAAAAGGTCGTTCTTGTGGCGGATCACTTCATCCAGATCGAGGAGATTCGCCCAGATAGTGGAGCCGCGATCATGCACCAACAAATGGTTGAGTTTGCCCATCAACAAGGATGCCATCTTTTGGATATGGTTGCACCCGGAGAAGCGGCGGGGATTTGCCATATTTTACTCCCAGAACGGGGCTTTATTCGTCCCGGTATCCTCATTGCAGGGACAGACTCTCATAGTTGCACCTATGGGGCGTTTGGCTGCTTTGCGACAGGGGTGGGAACGACAGATATGGCGAATATTTTAGCAACGGGGGATATGTGGATTCGCGTTCCGGCGACGATACGGATCGAACTGGTCGGAACGCTCTCGCCGCATATCAGTGCTAAAGATATCATGCTCTTTCTCTTGGGAGAACTGGGTTGTTCTGGTGCTACCGGTAAAGCGATCGAGTTTTGCGGTAGCGCGATCGATCGCTTACCTATGGACGAACGCATGACCCTTGCCAATATGGTAGTCGAATGTGGCGCTCTCTGTGGTTTGTTGCCAGTAGATGAGGTTGTAGAGCAATATCTGAGGGATACAAACCCACACCCAGTAGAATCTGGGGATATTGTTACCCCGGATAAAAATGCTGAATACGAACGCACCTATCGTTTCAATCTCACTCATCTCGAACCCCAGATTGCCCGTCCGCCCAAACCCGATCGCGTTGTTCCCATCAGTCAAGTTGGACAAGTTCCCATTAATCTCGCCTTTATTGGGTCTTGCACGGGAGGCAAACTACATGATATTGCTCAAGCGGCTGAAGCGATCGCTGGCTATCGCATTGCCCCAACAGTACAGTTATATGTAGTTCCTGCGTCCCAAACCGTGCGACAGGAAGCCAAACGCCTTGGTTATTTGGATACCTTAGAACAGGCCGGGGCGCAGATCCTTAAATCCGCTTGTGGTGCCTGTATCAATGCCGGACGTGGGGTTTTGGGGGCGAATGAAACGGGAATCTATGCAACCAATCGCAACTTTCAAGGCCGTAGTGGCGATCCCTCTGGCCAAAATTATTTGGCTTCACCGCGCACAGTGGCTATTTCTGCGGTTTGTGGGAATATTAGCGATCGCCTTCCTTATTCGGGTTGAGGTGTGTTAGCAAGCAAGATGCTTGCACTCCACTCCCTACTCCCTCAACAAGCCCCGATCTTTGATTAACTCAAGAACTTCAGTCACCGAAAAGGATTTTTGTTCTTGAATGGCAATCGTTTTAATCACGGTTCTTAAGTGTTCGTATTGGGCGCGATCGAGGGGTTGCTTCAGATAATGCTCGAATAAATATTGAAAATTGCTGACTCCACTGCCTTTGCCAAACCAAATTTCCATCGGGCTATGGGGGAAAATATGATAACTCTGGCGATCGCGATATAAAGAACTCACATGGATTCCCGATTCGTGCCGTTGAGTCGCGGGGGAATAGGGTGGATGAGGCTGCATTCTACGATCGCGCAGATAGCAAACCACCTTTTCAACTTCATCGTAGTTAATCCCTGCCACTTCCCAACCAAAGCGCGATCGCAGGCCATAAAGAAGCTGTTCTAAGGGCAAATTTCCTGCCCGTTCTCCAATGCCGCAAAATGTCCCCGAAACTCCCATCGCTCCGGCTCGCACTGCTTGAATGGTATTTTCTAGGGCGAGTCCCATATCGTTATGAAAATGCACGGCAAGGGGGGCAGATTGGGCATAAGTAAGAAGATCTTGCAACCAAATATAGGATTTTTCTGGAGTCAATACGCCAACGGTATCACAAAGCAAGAAAAAATCTAAGTAAGGGGATAATGTTTCGATACAATTGCCTAAAAAGTAAAAATCGGCTCGACTGGCATCTTCCGCCGCAAAACAGACCCGTAAACCCAGCGATCGCGCATAGCGAATATGTTCGAGGCTAGTTTCAAGGGCGTTCTGGCGAATTCGTTCGATGAGTGAGGTCGGGATATCATCGTCGATCGTTTTACCTTGCAGCGTTGGATCGGCGGCAATGGCTGGATCTCGCAACAAGAGAAGGCGATCGGAAACTGCATGAAATAAGATAATTTGCTCTACACCGCAGGCTTTTGATTGTTCGATCGCCGTGCGAGTCATCAAGGTTGAGGCAATAATCTGTTGCTGGAGTCCTCTTGATACTAAAGTATTAACCAATTGTGATTCTGTAGCATGAACCGCAGGCATAAGTGCAATTTGATGCACTCCCGTTCGAGCAATTAAGTGAGCTAGGGTTTCCTTATCTTCAAAAAATAGTCCGACCTGCTGTTCTCCATCGCGTAGTGTTTCATCAGAAATCAAAAGGTTAATTATCTCCATAAGGGAAAAAAGTACAATAAACTCATTTACTAGATTAGCGTAATCAAAAGAGGTTGATGACAATAGCTTTTTTCCTAGGGGCAATCGATACCGAAGTATTGACGCTGAAAGGGATAAGTAGGGAGGCGAACTTTGTGATAAATGCGATCGCCTCGAACAGAATACAAGGCTTGCCAATTGATCGCCTCCCCATTGGCATACCGACGCGCTAAATTTTCTAAGGGAGTGCCTTCAGCATCCACAGGAGGTGAATTACTCTGCCAGCAAGCCGGATGGGTGCGTTCTGCTAAAACATCCACGAGAATTTGTCGCAGTTCCGAGAGGGAGGAGGAGAGGATCGCCAAACGATGAGCAAAATGCGATCGCCCAATACTGGCAGTAAAACAGAAATCCCCCAAATTGAGGTGAGAATGGGCGGTCAAATAGCGGGCATAACGAGCAACCAATTGTTTGAGGGCGGGGGGAGTCTGAGCGGAGAGGGGTAAGAGGAAGGGTTTTGGGTTTTGGGTTTTGGGTTTTGGGTTTTGGTGAATTGCGAATTGCGAATTGGGTGTGGGGCTACCCATAATCAGATGCGCCGTACTACCATTGAACCCAAAGGCACTCACCCCAGCAAAAGGGCGATCGCCGGTCGGCCAAGGTCGGTCAGTGGTGGGAACATGAAAGGGGAGCGCCTGCCAATCAATATGGGGGTTGGGGACGCTAAAATGTAAATTCGCGGGGATGTGACCCTGTTGTAGGACTAAAGCAGTTTTGATGAATCCTGCTATTCCTGATGCCGCTTCGAGATGTCCGATATTGGTCTTAACGGCTCCCAAAATTAACGGCTGTTCCCGCGTCTGGCTAAATACATCCCCCAAAGCGCCCACTTCAATCGGGTCTCCCAAGGTTGTTCCCGTGCCGTGGGTTTCAATGTAAGCGATCGCTACTGGATCGAGGCCACTGGCTGCAAGGGCTTGACGAATAACGGCTTGTTGGGCAGATCGACTCGGTACAGTGAGGCCACCGGAACGACCATTATGCGCGATCGCCGATCCCAAAATAACGCTATCAATGCGATCGCCATCCGTCACCGCATCCGCGAGACGTTTTAACAGGAGCATTCCGCCTCCCTCTCCCCGTCCAAACCCGCTTGCCCGCGCATCAAAGCTACGACAGCGCCCATCGGTGGAGAGCATCTTTGCTTTGGAAAAGTTAATACTCACTTCTGGGCTGAGAATGCGGTTGACTCCCCCCACCAGAGCAAGATGACATTCTTGTTGGCGTAGGCTTTGACAGGCCAGATGGATCGCGACCAAGGAGGACGCACAAGCTGCATCAACAGCCAGACTCGGACCCGTCACCCCCAACAGAAACGAGAGCCGTCCTGCTGCAATACTGTGAGTATTTCCGGTGGTTAAGTAAGCATCGATCGCTTCAGGACGTTGGGCGAGAAGGCGATGCCAATAATCAATCCCACTGATCCCCACAAAGACTCCAACCGCTTGTTGGGAGAGAGAATGAGGGGCAATCCCTGCATCTTCTAAGGCTTCCCATCCGAGTTCGAGTAAGAGCCGTTGTTGGGGATCGAGGCTGATGGCTTCTCGGGGGGAAATGCGGAAAAAGGGGGCATCGAAATCATACAGATGTGGTATAAATCCCCCATAACGCGAGATCGTTTTACCCAGAGCATCGGGATCGCCATCGTGGTACGTTTCGAGAGACCAGCGATCGCTCGGTACTTCTGTGATAGCATCCTCTTTCCCCATTAGCAATCGCCAAAAGTCTTCCGGGGTTGCGACTCCACCGGGAAAGCGGCAACTCATCCCCACAATCGCGATCGGCTCTCGTTGCGCCCGTTCCATTGCCTCGAGTTTGCCTTGCATCTGTTGCAGGGCGAGTAATGCTTGCTTGGTGGGGGAGAGGGGGGCATCTGACATTTTAATTCTTAGCGATCGAGGCGCTTGAGTTCTGCTTGGAGTAACGCTTCGGCCTCTTCTTCAGAAAGGTCGGCGATCGCTTGTTCTAAGTTATCTCGGGTTGAGGATTCGGCAGGGTTGGTCTCGGTGGGTGATGTTCCCAAATGGGGGGAGACCGCCAGTAATTCTAGCAAATAATCTGTGAGTCCCGTTACCGTCGGATAATCGTAAATCAAGGTTGCGGATAAAGATAGACCGAGATCGCTTTGCAATCGGTTTCGCAGTTCGATCGCGGTGAGGGAGTCAAGTCCGAGATCGGTTAAGCTACAATCCGAATCTTGGAAAAGATTGGGATCGATTCGCAAAATCGTGCTAATTTCCTGCTGGAGATAGTGTGAGACTAAACTTCTCGCCTCTTCTGGCGAGGCTTGACAAATCTGGGAAAGACTTTCTTCTGAA
>NZ_JAYGHV010000411.1:0-14683 GCF_034932145.1 Spirulina sp. 06S082
CTGGATTAGACCGTGACAGAACAACAGAGCTACAAAGAAACCGTCAATCGTCCCAAAACTGACTTTAGCATGAGAGCTAATGCCGTCAAGCGCGAACCGGAATTGCAGCAATTATGGGCAGATGAGCAGATTTATGAAACCCTGTCGCGAGATAATCCAGGAGAGATTTTCGTGCTTCACGATGGTCCCCCCTACGCGAATGGGTCCCTGCACATGGGTCACGCTCTCAATAAGATTCTTAAAGATATTATTAATAAATATAAAATTTTGCAAGGGCGCAAAGTTCGTTATGTTCCAGGTTGGGACTGTCACGGACTGCCTATTGAACTTAAAGTTCTGCAAAAAATGAAGCAGAAGGAACGAGAAAAGTTGACTCCTTTATCTTTGCGTCAAAAAGCCAAAGAATTCGCGATCGCGGCGATGGAAGAACAGCGATCGGGATTTAAACGCTACGGTATTTGGGGAGATTGGGACAATCCCTATTTAACCCTACAATCGGAATACGAAGCCGCCCAAATTGCTGTTTTTGGCAAAATGGCACTGAAAGGCTATATTTATCGCGGTTTAAAGTCAGTTCATTGGAGTCCCAGTTCCAAAACTGCCCTCGCGGAAGCAGAGTTAGAATACCCAGAAGGTCACACTTCTCGCAGTATCTATGTGGCTTTTTCCATGTTAAAAGCTGCCCCAGCAGTTGAGGAAAAATTTGCTGAATTTTTGCCCAATTTAGGAGTAGCAATCTGGACAACAACTCCTTGGACAATTCCTGCTAATTTGGGTGTCGCGGTTAATCCTGAATTAACTTACGCTGTGGTGGAAATGGCGGGGGAAATTACTACTCCTAAATATTTACTCATTGCTGAGGGTTTACAGGAGAGATTGAGTGAAAAACTAGGCACAACATTAACAGTAAAAACAACAGTTAAAGGGGCAGAATTAGAAGGTTGCACTTATCAGCATCCTCTCTTCGATCGCGAGAGTAAAATTCTCATTGGTGGCGACTACGTGACCACGGAATCAGGGACGGGTTTAGTGCATACGGCACCCGGTCACGGTCAAGAAGATTTTATCGTGGGACAGCGCTACGGATTGCCTATTTTGTCTCCAGTTGATGAGAATGGAAACTTTACTGAAGAAGCAGGAAGATTTAAAGGTTTAAATGTTTTAAAAGATGCCAACGGCGCAATTATTGAAGCCTTAATGGAAGCAAATTCTTTGCTTTTAGAAGAGTCCTACGTGCATAAATATCCTTACGATTGGCGCACCAAAAAACCGACTATTTTCCGGGCAACAGAACAATGGTTTGCTTCTGTAGAAGGGTTTCGAGAAGAAGCATTAAAGGCGATCGCAGAAGTGGAATGGATTCCCTCTCAAGGACAAAATCGCATCACTCCAATGGTCAGCGATCGCGCAGATTGGTGCATCTCTCGTCAGCGTAGTTGGGGAATGCCCATTCCTGTCTTCTACGATGAAGAAACCAACGAACCTTTAGTAACTCAAGAAACCATCGACCATATCCAAACAATTATCGCCAAAAATGGCTCTGATGCGTGGTGGAAACTATCAGTCGAAGAGTTACTTCCCGAAAAATATCGCAACAATGGTAAGACCTATCGGAAAGGCATGGATACAATGGATGTTTGGTTTGATTCCGGTTCTTCTTGGGCTGCTGTTGCCAATAACCGAGAAGAATTAAAGTATCCTGTAGATATGTATTTAGAAGGATCGGATCAGCATCGCGGTTGGTTTCAATCTAGTTTGTTAACTAGCGTTGCAACTAATGGAATTGCTCCCTATAAAACCGTATTAACCCACGGATTTGCTCTCGATGAAAAGGGATACAAAATGAGTAAATCCCTCGGTAATGTCCTCGATCCCAACATGATTATTAATGGTGGAAATAATAAGAAAAAAGAACCCGCTTATGGTGCCGACGTACTGCGTTTATGGGTTTCTTCCGTAGATTACTCTAACGATGTTCTGATTGGCAACAATATTATCAAACAACTTTCCGATGTTTATCGCAAGATTCGCAACACATCGCGATTCTTGTTGGGAAATTTACATGATTTCGATCCAGAAAAACACGCCGTTGCTTATGAAGAAATGGCAGAACTCGATCGCTATATGCTGCATCGTATTGCAGAAGTTTTTGACGATATCACCGATGCCTTTAATACTTATCAGTTTTACCATTTCTTCCAGACGATCCAAAATTTCTGTGTAGTCGATCTATCCAATTTCTATCTCGATATTGCCAAAGATCGCCTCTATATTTCTGCCTTGAATTCTCCCCGTCGTCGCAGTTGTCAAACTGTCTTATCTATCGCCTTAGAAAGTTTGGCTAAATCTATTGCGCCAGTATTGTCCCATACGGCGGAAGACATCTGGCAATTTTTGCCCTATAAGACCCCATATAAGTCCGTCTTCGCCTCGGGTTGGTTGGAAATGAAACCTGAGTGGAAAAAGCCAAAACTTGCCGCTTCTTGGACGATTTTACGCGATATCCGAACGGAAGTGAATAAAGTGATGGAACAAGCACGCAGCGAGAAGGCGATCGGTTCTTCTTTAGATGCTAAAGTTTTAATCTATAGCACCGATACAGAATTAAAGCAATCTTTGCAAGCATTAAACCCAATAGAGAGTTTAGCCGGAAATCGCATTGATGAACTTCGCTATCTTTTCCTTGCTTCCCAAGTTGAATTAGTCGATTCTCTCGATACAATTCAAACAGCAGAATACAAAAGTGAATCCGATAATATTGCCATTGGTATTATCAAAGCCGAGGGAGAGAAATGCGATCGCTGTTGGAATTATTCCACTTATGTTGGTCAATCTAGCCAACATCCTTTGCTGTGCGATCGCTGCGAAGCGGCATTATCTGACACTTTTTAAGGTATTTAATGTAGGGCTGTTCAAGTGAATATTCCTACAAAATGCTAAATCCCCTCACTAATTTATGAAAATTAATGAGGGGGATATTCTTTTTCTAACGCTGAATTTCAGCGAAAATCTCATCCAAAATTTCCTTTGCACCTTTGCCTCGCAGAAGACCCGCTAGATCGAGTCCTAATTGTTCTGCATCGGTAGTTTTACCCCTTACCGTGTCTTTAATCAACCGCTTGCCATCCAAAGCGGCAACCATTCCCGTTAATGTTAGGGTTTCACCTGCGATCGCGGTATTAACCCCAATGGGAACTTGACAACCTCCTTCTAGTTCTCGCAGAAAAGAACGTTCCGCAAGGGCGCGATAAGTTGTCGGTTGGTGAGAAATTGCTTGCAATAAATGCAAAATCTCCTCATCTCCCTCGCGACATTCAATGCCTAATGCCCCTTGTCCTACCGCGTGTAGGGAAATTTCCGCCGGAATGACTTGATGGATGCGATCGCCCATTCCCAAGCGCTCTAAGCCCGCTACTGCCAAAATAATAGCATCATATTGTTTTTCCTCAGCATCCAATTTCGCCAAGCGCGTGTTGAGATTACCGCGTATATCCTCAAAAACGAAATGGGAGAAAGAATGCCGCAACTGTGCCAAACGACGCAGAGAAGATGTACCAATAATTGCTCCTTTTGGCAGAGTTTCCAAGGTTTTATCCTTGTGTTCTTTTCTCACTACCAACGCATCAGCCGGATTTTCTCGTTCCGTTACACAACCCAATATTAAGCCTTCCGGTAATTGCGTCGGCAAATCCTTCAAAGAGTGAACGGCAAAATCTGCACGTCCTTCCAACATCCCCACCTCTAATTCCTTGGTAAATAATCCCTTGTCACCAATTTTGGATAATGCCACATCTAAAATTTTGTCCCCTTGGGTACTCATTTCCTGTACCTCAAAGCTGCGATCGGGGAAGGCTTCTTTCAAGCGATCGCGCACCCAATGGGTCTGCACCAAGGCCAATTGACTTTTACGGGTCGCAATGCGAATAGAACGGGGAGGACTTGCAATAGTGGCGGTCATATCAAGAAAAAATTCAGTCACCCGATCTAGATTATCCTAATCCGACCCCTTCTCAATCTAATTTCCCAGAAGCGATCGCCAGCAAACCATTGCGATCGCCTATAGTTGGGAAATTATTTCTCAAAATAAAGAAAAATGAAGTTTTATTAATAAACCAAAGAGCGAGGTGCAAACTTAATTGAAATTTTATAAAAAAGCGATCGCCATCCGTGCTTATTCTTCTACGAAGGAATCTGTTACAATTCGTAATAATTAATTCTACCACAAAGCGTAAAGCATCAGTAAACCTCTAAACTCGCCACGAAATCGGTCACTAGCACACGCTACAAATCCACAACTCCTAGTAACAGACCGATTTCAGCACGAGTGAAGGGGTGAGCGCACCCCTTACGCTCATCAGCTATCCCCCGCAGGATTGTTTTTTACAGAAACTAGAAGTTTCAATAAAAAACAATCTTGAGTTTTAGTCCTAAAAAATCCGACTCTTTCAAGCCGGATGATATCGCCAATTAGCAAACCCTAAGATTTAAGCCTTGCCTTAAGCGCCCAGTAAAGATATTGAGCAGCACGTGCAGCGGTTTGATTTTGCAATAGAACCTTGTATCCCTTGCGATCGCGGATTCCCTTGACGATGCCTTTCAGTGATTTATTCTCCGCAACCAAGCCATCAATGCGCTTTTCAAGAATCTGCAAAGATAATTCCATCTGATTAATAATCATGTCGTCAGCACCTTTACGCCGCAGGGATTTAATGAAATTGCGCTGTTGGTCGAGGTAACGTTGCCCTTCACGATACTCCAATTGCAGAGGATTATCTTGAAATTCCTTAAGGCGGCGATCATAAAAATCACAGACCTTTTTAAATTCTGGTCCCTTGGGTTTAGAACGATGCTTGCAGCAAATAGCAGAAAAAACCCAGAGAACCAAACCCGTCCGAGTATGTTTTGAAGAACGTTCGCGCTTAGATTTCTCTGAAACTCCCGATGAATTTTCTACCATGCCTAAACCTAACCTAGATTTAAACAGCTCGAGGGATGAATAGTTCTCGAATGGATAAACTTGACCCAGAACAACAGCAACTGTTTTAATGCCGAAATTGAAACGTTCAAACACCTCCAAATAAGGTTGAAATTCCTCACGCTGCAATAATTCATACAATTCTTTTAGCATCTCCCATTCTTGCAAAGAACAATCGCAAACATTTTTCGCTAAATGCCGAGAGAATTGGCTAATTTCGATATCGTATTGCGTAGCGATCGAACGCGAACGAAGATTATTGTAAGTTGTATCGCCAGAAGTATGATCAGCGCGTTCTATTCCTGCAATCCAAGCATAAAGAGGTGGTAATCCGTCAGTTTCAGATGGTTTGATTTCCCTCAAAGCCACTTCAGGAAACTCGTGAGCCAATTGCTGTTTAAGTCGATTCTCAGAAGGTGATTTAATGCGGTTTAAAGCCTTCAATTGCAGTGACATTTCGCGGATACGAGCGATCGCCCCTGGTTCAAACCTGACAAAAGCATCTTTATTATTACGATAGCGCAAAGCATAAAGCGCCAAAAGAAAAGCATCTAACTGATCGGTTTTGTCTTTAATTGATTCTAACTTGCGTAACTGTTTGACTTTATCATGCCCGACCCAAAGAATAGGAATCCTTTCCTTCTGGCAGATAATGGCGAACAATTTAGCGTAGTGAATTCCCGATGGTTCTAAAACTAATGCTGGGTTCTGTTGAGACTTGAGAAGATCAATGAGATTGGAAATTCCTTCCGAATCACCAAAAAAAGTTAGCGGATCATGTTTACTAATCCTGCGTTTGTTGGCACGATAATAATCCCTCGGGCTTGACGGTGCTTCATGCAGCAGCCAGCAGACGATACGATCTTTGCATACGTCAGCGCCCAACGCGGTTACGTTAGTTACCATTATTATTCAATTTCCTATTTTAATTGTGAGGATATGTAGCTAATCCCCCTACACAAAGGCGGCTCTTTAATTCCTCTAAAACCACAAAAAGGGTCAAATTCTTCTCATACCAACCTTGGGGTTGAACCCAGCAAATGAGCGCGGCCTGAATAAGCAAAAACCAAATCCTTAAGTAACCTTAAAAATCGGCCATATTTCTTTAAAACCAACAGTCCTCATTTGCTCAGTTCTTGACTGTCCGAAGACATCCAAACGGTTAGGTAGCTACTCCTTCCCGCGACTTTCCCGAGGGGGAAAGTTTCGCTTACTGGAGTTTAAGTAAGCTCATCAGGCGGATTGTTATTCAGATTCAAGAGATTCAAGATACTCAGCATGATCATCAAATTCCTTACGAACTTGAAGATTCTGCTCATAAGTCAATAAGTGACTCGCCCAAATTGCAGAACAAGATGTCTGAATTTTAAGCAACTCCGCATTAGTCGATCCTAGAAGTTCTACAACCGAATCAGCAAGAGGATCGTTATCAGTAAGTTGAAACATCAAATGCCGAGCAAGATCAATGGCATTAACAAAAAGATTAAGAATCTCATGTGAAGAAGTGGATTGACTCCGAGCAACAAAAACGTCCTGATGAAGTTGATCAATTTCAGCAACCAGTTCATCACGATAGATCCGAAGCTGTTCAACTTCGTTTTCCAGTTGAGTATTCATGGTTATAATTGAAGTAAGTTAATTAGTTGGCTATGCGCTTAACGCATGGCCGATTTTCTTTTGCGCTTCGATACAAGCATCGATAACTTGCTTGGCACGCTTGCCCCGCAGAATTTGGCGATCTTGATTCGTGTAAGTAATCGTTACCGCCAGAAGCCCTTGCTTACTTTCGTTAACAATGGTGTTGACATTGGCAAGATTGAACCAAAAACCGGGCAGTCGATTCTCGGATTCGATGTAGATCATGTAAGCCGAAGGAGTTTTAACCATCAGAACGGTACTGAGATCAGAATTTGATGATGTCGATTTCTCGGTCATCCTCTTGGGTCTGTTTAACGTCGGTTGTTTTTTTGTCATTGGTTTTAGGTTGCTTTTTAGCCTTGTACTCGCTCAAGAGACGTTCGCATTCCTGGTCGAGTTGGGGGTAAATCTTCGCGATCGTCTGATGAAGATCGAGATCAAATGAAATTTGATTAACCTCGTAGTCAGCCTCAATCACCAATGGTTGATAGGGTTGAAGCATGACAGTACGACGGATGCGAACATTAACCAAACGTGGATCGGATTGTTGCTGCATACAGTTATGGATGATTTTATTTTTACGGTAAAATATTGAGACACGAGCGAGTTTGGTCTACCGGTTCTCTCCGGGTGCTGTTCTCTCAACTATCCATATTATTACATGGTTTTTTCAAAAAATCAATATTAAAATATGGATAATCTAAATTTTTATCTACTTCTATCACAATAGAACAAATGAACCTGAAAGAAACCATCAAAATGATGGGCAAGACACAACGAGGACTAGCAGAAGAATCAGGCATCAAAGAAGTCACAATAAATCAATGGGTAGCAGGAAAAGCAATCCCCAGACTTGATTACGCGGTTGTGGCAGCCAAACACCTCAACATCACCGTAGACAAGTTGGCGGAAGTGATGAATATCAACGAGATACAAGAAAGCGATCGCGAAGAATAAACTTAAAACTATATCTATATACACTTCTTAGGCATCAAGATTTAAACTTAATTGCCTTGGCCTTTTTTTGATGTCTTCAACACACTCCCTAAGAAATCGCTTCCCTCTCGTTCGGCAGCTTTCAGCCCAATTAGAAAGACTAACCGCAGCTGAATATTTATTGTTACCACACCAGCACCCTGCAATCTTACACATTTCTTGAAGCCTTTTTTTTGTGTAATTTGCAACCAAAACATTTGGTTATAATCCATAGAGCCAAAGCACATAACGAAGTCGAACAATTTTTAAAATCCGATTAACTAAAATCTCCTTTTTTCCTCTCGAAGAAACCCCCAAGAGATCAAGAAATATTTGTAATTGTTTATCAGTCAATAAGTTTAGTTCTTCTCGTTTCCAAGTAAGCGGGTCATCCCAAATCAACTGCTCAAAAGGTCGCATATACCACTTAATATTACTAGGTTTTTTACAATTTTACCATAAAGAATCTGTTCTCTACCGTCAGGGTGAAAACAATAACACCATATTTTTGACCTTTTTTTATCGTAAAAAACTAACCCAAAAAAAAGTAATATCACCAAAACCAAAATCAATGCAGAAGTTCTAAACCATCGAATTTTCATTTTTTATCCAAAATTGAAACGATATGTTCAAAAAGATAACAACATAACGCACCAGTAACAAAACCCAATGTAAAATCAGAACTATAAATCATGTGTGAGACTGCGAAAACCCAAGAAAGCCAAAACAAAATCCAACTAATCATTTTGATTCCTCATTACTTTTACCTCTACGCTCTATAAACCTAAAAACAGGACTGAGAATAGAAACAGAATTACTTTTATCTCTACGCTCTATAAACCTAAAAACAGGACTGAGAATAGAAACAGAAACAAGAAGAGTAATGCCAAGAACAAGAATAACAAAAATACCCGAAGTTAAAAAAAGCATATCAAGATTAACTTGGCACTGGAAAGGATTAATCCCTGCCGCTTGACATTCTTCGAGAAACTGTTCGCGATCGGATTCATCAATCATTTTGATTCCTCATTATTATTGTAATTTTCAAAACTATCCAAAAGAAATAAGATCCCATATTTCCTCAGTAAGACTTTGTAGTAAATCTTCATCACCTACATCACAAAGTAACTCTTGCAACTGGGTATCAATCAGGTCAATAGTAGAATCTATATCGTAAGACATTTGGGAAAGTTTGTAAGATTCTCTTGACCAGTCAATCCAGTTAGAATTGATTTTGAGAAATTTCTCTAGCTTCATTAAACACCCCACAAAGTTAACTGAACAGAATTAGGATAGGTTTCAACCGGATCTGGAGTAAAGGAACGCCAGTAAAAACCACGATGAAAAAACCAATTAAAAAGAGATGAAAGAAAATTATACTTACAAAACTGAAGATTTTGATACCAAAAATCGTTAAAACTCACAGCAGCCTTATCTTCCTCTGTTAGTTCGATTGGTTCTTCCAAACCTAGGAAATACTCAACATCAAACAACTCAAGTTGAAAATCATCACCAATGCGATCGACACAGAAATCATAAATCTGTTGAAATAAGTCAGGACAGCAGCAATCAATACGACTCAAAGCCAAATTAGCAATAGTTGCAACCCGTTGTAAATTAACATCAAAAGGAAGCAAAGATAAAATACGCTCGATGAGACGTTGAGCCCAGAAACGGCTACCATTCTTGTTGACTTTCAAGCGGCGATCGAACGCTCTTTTAGCCGTAACCTTAATTAAATCAATTAATTCATCTGTATACATTTCATCTATTTCCAACTCTTCAATAAGTATAACACAGATAACCCCATTTTCTTTCATTAGTTGGGGTCTATTTATATTGTACTTTTAATGTACTATAAATTCTGACCCCTGTATTACCCTAGGGGGTCAGAATCAACAACTCAATGCGCCCCCACGCCGCTCTAAAGTCACGGCGATGGGGGCGCATTTGAACAAGCAATGATTGAAAGATTAAGCCTCCACAATAACAACACTGGGATACATTTGAAATAAGCAATAATCTAAAGATTACAATCTAAAGATTACGCCTCTAAAATCACAGCACCGGGGTATCAATGTTTTAAAGATTGCGCCACGCCTGAATAGCAATACCAATCCATAAAGGATATTTTAATAAAGAAAACAAATCGGCGATCGGACACAACTCAAAATCTTTAGCAAAAAAGGTATAAACAGGACAACGAGCAACACCAGAAGATGATCCACCATCCAAGCCAGAAAAAATATCAAAAGGAAATTTTTCGCTAAAAACTTCTAAACCATAAACAAGAAAGTTAGGTTTTTGAGAATAGTCAGGGATAGGATCGCCACCATTATTACCACCACCACCACCAACATCACCATTATTACCACCACCACCATCATCACCATTATTACCACCACCACCAACATCACCATTATTACCACCACCACCATCATCATTACCATCATTACCATCATCATTACCACCACCACCATCATTACCATCATTACCACCCTCTTGAACCTGATCGGATAAAACAGCCAAAATATCAGAGGTAGTACCACTAATCTGTTCAAGAATAGACTTTAAAGCATTAATACACTCACACATCACATCCCCACAAGAAGGTTCTGGGTTTGGGTCTAGATTAGGATCTGGGTTTGGGTCTGGATTAGGATCTGGGTTTGGGTCTGGATTAGGATCTGGGTTTGGGTCTGAACCTGACCCTGGCAATGGAGAATCTGGCTGACAAGAATTAACACCACCAGACTTACAAGACGAACTAATAAGAATAGCAGGATAACCAAATCTAGAAGCAAGATCAGTTAATAAAGCATCAAGAGTAGGAAAATAAACACCAGTAAATTGCTCAGTCCAACCTTTAACATTTTGAAAAAGCCGATGCTCAAAAGTACCAGCATCAGGAACATGAGTTTTATAAATAGCCGAACAATAACAAGGATAAGCTGGATTAGGATCTGGGTTTGGGTCTGGATTAGGATCTGGGTTTGGGTCTGGATTAGGATCTGGGTTTGGGTCTGGATTAGGATCTGGGTCTGGGTCTGGGATTGGAACTGGGTCTGGGTCTGGGTCTGGGTCTGGGATTGGGCAAAAACTAGGCATAAAATAATGCAAATAAGCATTAACAAGAGGGTGCATCATATTGCAAAAGGGACCATCATAATTAACACCAGTCAAAGGATGAATTCCAAAAGGATCAGCAATAGTCGCAGAAACAGGAACAGAAAAAGAAGGAAAAGCCAAAAGAGAACTCAAAAAGAAAACAGAAAAAACATTAGAAAGTCTCATAGTTAAGAAGCCTTAAAAGGTAATAATCGATAAACTTTGACGACTAATATCAAAAGAGCCATTAAAGCAAAAGTGCCAGCAATATCATAAACAATCTGACGACCAACGGCAGGCAAAGAGTCAGAAATAGAATTCAAAACTGTAGCAATCTGAAAACGCTCAGGAGTCTCAGGGAAAATTGAAGCAATTAAATCAATTAAGCCACAAACTAAAGTATTGAAAAATCCCCCAGGATTACGAACCGCGCCAATCAACGTGGCAAAAAAACCAGACAAAGCAATGAAAATAGCTGTTATCGGTGAAAATAGACTCCCAAGAAACTTAAACATCTGATTAAACATCTCGATTAACCTCCTTTAAAGAGAAGAAAAGAAAACAAATGTAGAGGATAAAGCCAATAAAATAACTTGCGATCATCCAAACCTCGACGATTATTATAAAGAGCAATAAAAAAGAGAGACAGTATAGAAACAGGTTGAATTATCGATAAAGTTTCAAACAACCCCCAAATCTGTATAAGAATGAAAATGAAAATGAAAACGAAATTTATTCTATTCTTAGATAAATAATAGAAATAAACAACATTAAAAATTCCGTAAAGTCCATATTCTAGAAGACGAAAACCAGATAAGACCGTAACCGCAAAAACTAAAAAAATAAACCATTGAGACTGAGACTCAAACAGATCAAGCAATAGTAAGGAAAAAAGAAAGGTAAATAATATGTTCAATTGTTGAAAAGGAAAATCACCTTCATTCAAAAAAACATAATAAATAGGCTGAGTTAAAAGAGCAAAAAACAAAAGCCGAAACAAGTAAAAGCTCAAATTTTTAGTCTTCAAATAGCCCTGAGCAACAAGAAAAGCAAATAAAGGCATAGCCAAACGGCCAACAATGCGAAATTCAACGCGATCGGGAAAAAATAGAAAGCCAATATGATCGACCAACATTATCAGGAACGCAAGAAACTTAAGAGAAAAAGTAGACATAGTAATAGAGGAAAAACAGCATTAGACTCAGGCACGGATACAGGATCGGCAATCGGATCGTCAAAAATTAAGGTTTCAGAACACTCGCGGAGCAATTGGGGACAATCATCACGAATGTTCAAAAACTCTTGATTAGAGATTGGGTGATAATTGATGTAGCCAAAATTTCCCTGAGAATTAGAAACAAAAATAACTTGATTCTGAACAATTAACAGATCGCCCGCCAAGACAAAAGGAGACCCAGAAAGATAACTATTGTCGGAAATCTGAAAATCAAAGGCAGAACCAAAAATGCGATCGCCCTCATAATCCAAAATGAAAGTTTTATCGGATAGCCAACCAGTTCCACCAGTTCCGGATAAGCGACCTTGAGTTAAATGATAAGTAAAATATAAAATCATCTATTTCATGCTCCTAACAGAACGTACAGATTTTTTATTGTTAACAAATTTATGCAACCTTTTACTAGAAACAACCTCTAAACCTTTAGACGATTCCAAAAAATCATAATCATCAAAAAGACGAGGATTATATAGATCAGATAAAGGATCCAGATCGGGCAAATAATTAGGGTAAAGTTTTCTCTTGTAGTAAGTAGGAGAAAGATCGCATTTCCATAAAGTCACAATATCAATGGATAAAGGTTTATGTTGATCGCGTCTTTGCTGCAGATAGCTAACAACAAAAGAATCGGTATCAAGCCGATCAAACGACGAAAAAATATTAAAAATCATCTTATCTTCCTTTGTTAAAGTCCCAGATTCAGTTTTAGATGCGAACCCGAATCGAGTACGCAAAGGCCGAATCTTATTCCTAGGATCTTTAATCCAGTCAAAATAAGATGAGGCAGTGAACCAAAAAACATTTTTTACATACATAATAGGGCGACCAATATGAGCAGCATAACGACTCAAAGAGGAGCAATGAATAAAAAATTGAGTTAGCATCCTGAATTGTTTATCCACTTGCTCATCAAATTGGGCAGCCCAAACAATATCAGTCCCCTGTTTACGGCTCTGGGCCAAATCATTCAAAAACTTCATAGAAAGTTTTTGAAATTGTCGCGAGTTGAGAAATACACCCGCCTCATCCAATAAAACAACACTCTCAGGAATCATCAAAGCCTGAAGAATTTCAGGTGCATATATTTGAATAATGCCGCCATTCTCAGTTAAATAATTTAACCAAGGATATTTTATCGGCATCTGTACAAATTCAATATCAGAAGCATCGTTAGGATAAGTAAAAAACTTTGGAAAACATACAGCCAAAACGACATCAAGCCACCACCGCAAAACAAGAAGTAAATTAACTAAAATCACAGCAAGAAGATTACCCCATAAAAAACCGTAGCTGGGTTGAGAAGCAAATTCTTTAAGAGCATGACGATTAATTGCAAAATTAGCAACGATCTGCTTTTTCTTTTTTTCGGCAGTTAGCAAACCTTGCTTTAATTGCGTCCAACTCTTACCAGAACCAATATCGCCAACAATTCCATAAATGCTCATGACAGTTCAAGAAACCGGGAGGCCAAACCCGGATAAAAAACAAAAAATCAATAACTACGGCATCAAACGACCAACGATGCGGAAAGCATAATAAACAGTCAAAACAGAAATAGCCAAAGTGATAATAGTGGTCACAATGGTACCCAAGTCATTGACCATAGTATTAATTTGACCTGTAACCGCTTTTGATTGATGAGTCTGAGTAAGAACATAAGTCCCAACCCCCACAGAAGCCGCGCCAATCAACAAAGAACTATCAAGGGATTTGGTAGATTTCTTGCGATCGTCGAAACAAGAATCATCAATCAAAGCATAATCGTCAAAAACAACACCCGAATCGGAAGAATAAGGATTCAAAGCCAAAGAACGTTCAAGAGCAGAAATATTCTCATCAGAAACGCGATCGCGATCGAGAACAGTAACGCCCGAATCATTAAGAGAAGAATTCAAAATCATATATTCTTCAAGAGTCATAATAATCAAACCTCCTTAAAAGGTAAAAATGGAAAATGTGCGGATTTACTGCGACGACACCCCGCAGGAAAATCTAACTTTTTAAACGAGAAGAAAGAGGAGTTGTAGAAGGTGCAGAAGGTCCACCAACTCCCATACGCTCAGAAAGATTAGTGTAGGGCGTAGAACCAGAGGTATAAGGATTCACAGACCCAGCCTGAGAAGAAGGTGTAGCTTGATGACCATTGCCAGAAACGCCAAGAGCAAACCGCAAAATAGAAATAACAGCGAAAAGAGCGAAAAGCCCTGTCCCAGCAGATACCCCCCAACCAACAGCTACAGACATTTGAGTAGAGACCAATTGAACAATTTCAGCAGACGTTGGAACATTAGCCTGGCTCATAATTAATTAACCTCTAAAAACAGAAATAATCGTCCCGACAATAATCAACCCAATCATAGCAGAAGATAAAGCAAGAACTTGAGGCCAAGCCATATCATAAATTGAAGCATTAAATTGATTAGGATCGGGAAGAAGGTTAGAAGAAACAGTAGCGATCGTATTCATATAAAGAAGCTCCTAATAACTCGATAAGTTTGATGAACCAAAAAAATAGAAATGGATAAACCAACAAAGGTGTTAACTAAAGCGCCAGAACTGTTTTTAACAGCATCCATATCAGCAACCACCTGATTAACATCAACCGACGTAAGCAAAATCATGATTTGATAATTGTCCCTAAATAAAGAACAAAAGCATGAAAAGAAAAAGCTAAAAGAACATACCCAAAGGTCGAACCAAAATCAATCCAAAAAGCGCCCCAAGTCATAACTACCCCCTTTTAGTTAATA